>JBHHTZ010000996.1:0-1509 GCA_046753605.1 Anaerolineae bacterium | reverse complement strand
GCCAGTTGGTCGCCCGATGGCCGGCAAATTGTCTACTCGTCTGACCACGGGGGATTGCCCACACCGAACATCTTCGTCATTTCGGCAGATGGCGGCACACCGACCCGCGCAACCAGCGACGCCACGCACGAAGACGGTGCGCCCTCGTGGTCCCCCGCCGGCCAGTGGATCGCTTTCGAGTCGCACTCTGGCCAGGACGAAGATACGCCGGCCAGTCTTTGGCGTATCGCTGCACCACCAGCGCAAGACGGCTTCCAGTGGCCCAACTGGGCACGCACTGCCCGTCTGGCCGGCGCCTCGTTCGAGTTGGACATGAGCGACGCCCAGATTGATTCCAAGCTGCAGCAGGCAGCCGACGAAGGTGTTACCGTCCTGATCGCCGATGCGCCAACCGGCTGGAGCTACACTGCCTGGGCTGACACAGCCGAGTTCAACCAGGTGCTGGCCTTGATGCGTGATCGCGTCTTCCCGCGCGCCCATGCCAAAGGGCTCAAAGTGGTGTGGTATCTGACGGGGCTGGAGTTGGTGTGCGAAGGCTGTGTCCAATCCGGACGCGACCCCGCGGCGGAGCATGCGCAGTGGATGCAGATTGATCGTACCGGCAAGACCGTCCAGTTCAGCGGCGTGCAGGGCATCTTCTGGCTGGCGAAGAACGACCTGGATACTTGGCTGTCACCAGAGTCGCCTTACCGGGACTTCTATATCGACCGTATCGAGCGTATTGCCGCCAGCGACGCAGACGGGCTTTGGATCGACGTTATCTACTTGCTGAACGCCATCGGCCAGTTCGATGACCTGTGGCCCTCCTACGATTCCTACAGCCAGGCCGCGTTCCAGGCCGCCTACGGCCACTCTGCTCTGCCGGCCAAAAACTGGGATGATCTGGCCTGGCGACAGTTCATCCGCTGGCGCATCACGTCCATCACGCGCTTCACAGAAGATGTGTTTGCCGCCGCCCGGGCCGTAGACCCGCACATGGTTTTCTTCACCGAGAACTGGGGTATAGACTCCAATTTCGTCACCCAGTACGCCCAGGACCCGTTGGAGTTCATCGGCAATCCCCACGTAGCGACGGCCCACGAGCTGGAGCCGGTGGATCAGGACAATACCGGCATGGCCAACGCCACGCTCAAGCAGTGGCGCGACTATGCGCTGATGGTCAAGTTTGGTGTGGCGTCCAACAAGGGAAAGCCGGGCTGGATTCTGACCTACGCTGGGGCGGTGGATGACAGCCTACGCGAGGCCGGCGTGCATCTGGCCGAGGGCGCCAACTTCTACGAGGCCAAGGGACCAGAGATGCTCGATGACAGTACAGGCAGCCGCCCGCTGGTGTTTCCTTGGCTGGCGGCCAACGCCGACCTGGCCTACAACAGCACCTCGCTGGCCGACGTGGCGGTTTGGTACAGCCCGCGAACCCGCGACTTCGTTGATGGTGAGGACGCCGGCGACAGCAAGTTCGACTACGCGGACACAACTTACGTCAAAGCATACCGGGGTCGGGCGCATGAC
>JBHHTZ010000995.1:0-1513 GCA_046753605.1 Anaerolineae bacterium | reverse complement strand
CCCCCAGAGGGGGGAGAACAGGCCTCCCCCCCTTTGGGGGGGATTGAGGGGGGCAGCGGTGCGCGGCTTTTTCCGTCCGGCCTCAAAACCAACCGCCGGCCTCACCCAGGAAGCGCTATCGTGAACCTTGTCCCCCGGCCGCGTTCGCTGGCAACCGAGATGCCTCCCCCGTGCACTTCCACAATCGCTTTGGCAATCGCCAACCCCAGGCCCGACTCCCCTTCCGCCTGCCGGCGCGACGCATCGGCGCGATAGAACCGGTCGAAAACACGCGGCAAGTCCGCCGGCGCGATGCCTTCCCCCGTGTCTTCAACCGCCAACAGAACAGCGTCTGCTTGCCCCGCTGCTGACAGAGTCACGCGTCCGCCGGCCGGCGTGTGATGTAGCGCATTGCCGACCAGATTGCCCAGCACCTGCGCCATCCGCTCCCGATCCACGTCGATTTGCGGCAGATCAGGGCCGGCCTCCACCTGCAAGGCCACCTTTCGCTGAGCAGCAAGATGCTGGTAAGCTGCTGCCTGTCGCTCCAACAAGAACCGGGGCGACGTCGGTTGGCGGTTGAGCGTCAGCTCGCCGGCATCGGCCAGGGAGAGCGTGCGCAGGTCCTCCACCAGCCGCTGGAGGTGCTCCACCTCGCTGTAGATGGTGTCGAACCGCTGCGGTATGGGCGGCAGCACACCGTCGCGCAGAGCTTCGATGTAGCCGCCAATCACCGTGAGGGGGGTGCGCAGGTCGTGGGCGATGTCGGCTGTCATCCGCCGGCGCAGCTCGTTGGCCCGCGCCAGGTCAGCGCTCATGCGGTTGAACGAGGCCGCCAGTTCGCCCAGCTCGTCGCTGGAGATGAACCTTGAGAATTTACTCCGCTAACGCAACGACGCGCCCCGCCAGCGAGTGAGCAATGAATGATACTGTTGGTCATTCTATGTCAAGTTCGACATCGCCCCCCGGCCTTAGCACTCTAATGTCATTCCTCACTCCGCTGGCGCTCCGTTCGGAATGACATTTGCGCGGCGGCGGCCCGATGGATTCTTGAAACTTCATCGCGTCCGACCGGTCCGCCGGCCAGCAAGACAGCCATCGGGCGCTATCTGCTCAACTGGACATAGAATTGCCAACGGTAGCATGAATTGCCCGCCTGCTACCCCAAATCTGTTGAAACAGGTTGATTGGGCGCGAAATCAGTGCGTCTCAACGCACTTCGCAATATCAGGCGCGACGTCCTGAGGCCCCTCCCGAGCCTGTCGAGGGGTCTGTCGAAGGGGCGAATTCAATCGTCGTTCAGGTGGCCGGCTTGACATGATACCTGCCTGGGTGTACAGTCCTGTGCGTTCAGATAGACCAGCAAAGATGAGTACAGGTGAATGTAGACGAGACCGGCTGGAGTGAAGACATACAGGAGATGAACTGATGACCATCGACGAAGCCATTGACAAGTTCCTGGCCGATCTGGCGCTGGGTCAGGCCCAGAAGACGGTGCGCACCTACGCCGGCGCCCTCAATCGCTTCCGCGAGT
>JBHHTZ010000994.1:0-1513 GCA_046753605.1 Anaerolineae bacterium | reverse complement strand
TCTCCTCCACCGCCGCCAGGTTCGCCAGCCGGCCCTTCCACCGCCCCAACTCCTGTCGATCCGAGGTCAGGCGCTCCAGGAAGAGCAACGTCTCGGCGTCCGGCGCGCCCGGCTGGCTGTTGGCCAGTGGTGTGCCCGGCAGGGGCATGAAGAAGTGGCTGTTGATGGTGGCTCCCATCGCCGTCAGACGTTGGATAGCCGCCAGCGTCAACTCCCGATCCGCCGGCGTCTCCCCTGGCAGGCCGAAGATGAAGTCCACCAAGCACTTCAGCCCGGCAGCCACAATGATCTCGCTTGCCCGGAAGACGTCCTCGATGGTGTGCCCCCGGCGAATTAGTTCCAGCATACGCGGCGATCCCGACTGCGCTCCGATGACCACGTTGTCGTTGGCGCAGTATTTCCTGATCAGGGCGATGCCCTCCCTGGAGACGGAGTTGGGCCGTACCTCGGAGGGGAAGGAGCCAAAGAAGGTGTTTTCCTTGCCCATCAGGTGGCTCACCTCGTAGAGCAGTCTTTCGACCGATTCCAGGTCCGGCGTGCGGCCATCGGGGGAGCCGTAGCAGAAGCAATCGGCGCTGATGAAGCGCGCATACCGCATGCCCACTTCTTCTTTCGCCCGGCGCAGCCAATACACGATCTGCTCCACCGTGCGGTAGCGCATGCGTCCCCCCAGGAAGAAAGGCGTCTGGCAGAAGGAGCAGGCCCAGGGGCAGCCCCGCGTGATCTCGATGGCGGCCAGCTTGCGGTGTTTCAGGGAGAAGGGCGGGTAGCCGTTGAGATCGGTCCAGGGCCGGCGCGGCGTGCGCACCAGGCGCAGCGTGCCATTTCCCTCGGCGGCGGTCAAGAAGGCGATGCCGGCCACGTCAGTATATTGAGCCCCGTCGAAGCGGTCGAACAACTCCTCAGCGAAGATGCGGTGCAGGAGTTCGGGGAAAGTGTGTTCCCCCTCCCCGAGCACCACCACATCGAAGCCCAGTTGCAGCGTCCCCAGGGGATCGCCGCTGGCGTGGGGACCGCCGGCCACCAGCATCACGTTGTCCGGCCGCGGGTCCAGGTTCTCCAGCGCGGTGAGGATCTCCGGCAACTGCGGTGTCATGAAGGAGAAGGCCAGCACTACCCGGCGGTGACCTTCCGCCAGCTCCCGCACCTCCCGGCCCAGGCGCGGCCGGTTCTGCAGGAAGGCCAGCGGCAGGTCCGGCATCTCCTGATCCAGCAGGCCGGCCAGCGCCGCGATGGAGTATCGATTGTACCCTTCAATGACAAAGACTACGAGATCCTTCATCTGTAGTGGCGACTTCAGTCGCGCTTTCACTCCTCTACAAAGCTTCTATGCGGGGATAGCAAATTGCTTCCTCCGCCGTTCGATGATACTATCCACGTGCTCTGGCCAGTCATGCAACACCGTTGGGTCGATGTCTGCCCCGGTGGGCCATTCCAGGGTGCCGAAATCCTCATTCAGCCCCGTATCTCGGGTGAACGGACAATCAAGTCGCCGATATCGACCATCATCCTC
>JBHHTZ010000993.1:0-1517 GCA_046753605.1 Anaerolineae bacterium | reverse complement strand
TCGTAGCCCGCCGACGCCTGTCCTGAGGCCCCTCCCGAGCCCGTCGAGGGGCCTGCCGAAGGATCATCGGCGGGCGGGCCTGTCGGGCTAGTACCTTGATTATTATCTCAAAGTTCATAAGTCGTTACTACGGGCATTCTCACGCCCACTCAAACCACTCCCTGCGCCTTAAGCGCCTCCAACCGACCCCGGTCGTAGCCCAGATACTTCAAGTACACGTGCTCGTTGTCGGCGCCCACGGGCCGGCACAACCACTTGGTGCGCGGCGGTGTCTCCGTCATCTTCCACGGCGTGCCCTGCACCACCAACTCACCGTAAACCGGATCTTCCACCCGCGCAAAAGCTCCTCGCTCCCACCAGTGATCCTCGGCGACCGTCTGGCGCGGGCTGTTCACCCGCCCCGTGGCCACGATGCCTGGACCGCGCTTGTTCATCACATAGTCCTGGACCATCTCCAGAATCTCGTCGGAAGTGTAGTTCTTTGACCAGGCCTCGACAATGCCGTGCAGCACGGCCTTGTTCTCCATTTGCAGCCTATCGATGAAGGTCTTGAACCGGGGATCGTCGCGCAGCTCTGGTTGGCCCATGATCGTCGTCAGCGCCTGGAAGTTCACGTCGGAAAAGCCGGCGATCATGGTGTAGCCATCCTTGCATTGGACGAACGTGTATGGAAAAACCGACGTGTCCAACAGCCCGATTCGACCGCGCACCATGCCTGCCTTCTCGTACCACAGGACCATATCCTCCATGAACCGCAGAATGCCCTCACTTCCGGTCACGTCGATCATCTGGCCGCGGCCACTCACACCCCGATGGTGTAACGCCGTCAGGGCGGCGAAAGCGCCCCACGCCCCCGCCGTGTACCAGCCGAACCAGTTGCCGGCCTTGGTCGGCGCCTGCCACGGCTGAGGATCATCGCTGCTCTCCATCTCACCGGTGACGTGCACGATGCCCGACAGCGCCTGATCAGCAACTTCGTAGTCCGGCTTGTTGGCCTGACGCTCCGCTTCAGGTCCGTACTGGCCGTATGTGGAACAGGCCACATAGATCAACCGAGGGTTGATCTCTCGAAGCTGCCGGTAGCCGATGTCCCAGCCATCCATCTGACCCGGTCTGTACGTCTCGATCAGCACATCGGCGTGACCCGTGAGGTCCTTCAGAATGTCGCGCCCTGCCTGGCGTGCCAGGTCCAGCGTGACGTGCAGCTTATTCCGCGCCTCCACCAGATAGCCCAGGCCTGTGCCTTCGTGCTCCAGCCCGAAAGGGGAGAAGAAGCGCACATTGTCGCCACCCGGCGGCTCGATACGGATCACCTCGGCGCCGAATTCAGCCAGGAGGGCGGAGCAGATCACGCCGGCCATGCTGTTGTGGCTGACATCCAGCACTACCAGACCGTCCAGCGCCTCCGGCTTGCCGCCGGCGGTGGTGGGATCGTCTCGCTCGCGGATCCATTCTTCCCACGGCACTTCCTTTTCCACAGACATCTCTCACCTCCTCAACCAGACTCAGTAGATCCA
>JBHHTZ010000992.1:0-1522 GCA_046753605.1 Anaerolineae bacterium | reverse complement strand
ATGATCTACGCCACCGACCATGGCGCCCAGGTGCTCAACCTGAGCCTGGGAACCTCCCTCTACTCCGACGTGCTCCTGGAAGGAGTCAACTACGCCCGTTCGGCAGGGGTGATGGTCGTGGCCGCGGCCGGAAACCTGAACGGCACCGAACCTCAGTACCCCGCCGCCTCCGAAGGGGTGATTGCCGTGGCCGCCCTGGACGGGCAGCGGCTGAAGACCAGTTTCTCCAACTACGGCCCGTGGGTTGACCTGGCCGCGCCGGGAGAGAGTATCTACAGCGCCTACCCGATTGATGGCTACGGCTGGTGGAGCGGCACCTCAATGGCCACGCCCTTTGTCAGCGGGCAGATCGCTTTGCTGCGTTCGCTGGCCCCTTGGCTGACCCTGGCCCAGATCGAGGGACAGGTAGCGGCCAAGGCCCGGAGCGCAGATGAGCTCAACCCGGACTACGCCGGCCAACTGGGGGCTGGTGAGCCGGATGTGGCCGCCAGCCTGGGCTGCCACTGGGCGGATGTGGAGCCAGACGCCACCCACGATTTGTTGAACAACACCTGCGACGACGACGTGGACGTCGCTGACGTGATGGCCGTGGCAGCTCAGTGGCACCAACCGCAGCCGCCCGGCAGTGTCTACGACAACAATCACGACGTGTACGTAGATATCGTGGACATCATGCGCGTGGCCAGCCGCTGGGGCTGGACACGCCAGTGATGAACTTCTCGATTTCCAACGAACTAATCCCCCGGCCGCCGGACAGAAGCTGAGGCACTCTGGCACTGTTCGCCCAGATGCGCTGCCATCTGCATCACATCCCGGACGTCGATGACGCCGTCCGGCACAGCGTCGTACCCAAACCTGTACTGAGACGGGTCATGCCAGCGGCCGGCTATGGCCTGGACGTCGGCGATGGTTACCTGATCGTCGTTGGTGACGTCGTAGCACGCTGCTCCCCCACCCCACTCATAAGCCCCCGCGTCGGGCGCGGAATCGCGCGGATTGCCGTAAATGTCCGTGGGAGAACTCAGGGTCGGATGGCCGGCGTCCACGCTGGCGGCACCGGTCGAGACTGGCGACAAGTCCCAGGCGCTGGTGAAACCAGGATTGGCGGCCTGAGAGTGCGCGCCCCAACCGAGGGCCTGCCAATCGGAGAGGTCGCCGACCCAGTTCGCCCAGATTCCCGCAGCGAACCCACACACGTTGTAGTCGATAGCGTCGTAGCTGGATGCCGGCAGGTCCGCCTCCAGACAGCTCCACCAATCGCTGGTCCCGCCGTACTCCATCGCATTGCTGACGATGGTGTGGCCGGCCCCCTCCGAGTCCACCCGGATCCCGGTCCCCCACTCTGGACTGGTCACGTAGATGCTGTTGTTGCGCACCGTCATACCGCTGGTCACAGCGTCGCCCGGGCCCGGATTCTTCGAGGGGACTCCGATGGCGGTCGTGCCAAAGGCCTGTTCGTGGATCACCACGTTGTTTTCGATCACACAATCGACGCAGGCGGAGACGCCGATGCCCAGGCTGC
>JBHHTZ010000991.1:0-1522 GCA_046753605.1 Anaerolineae bacterium | reverse complement strand
GGCCTCCTCGTTCTCCGACCGTGCATCGGCGCCGAAGATGGCCAGATTGACGCCGGGCGGAATCACGGCGAACCGGCGGTCGTCTGGCACGTCAGCAGCACCGCGATAGGCGGGATGGCCGTACTGCTCGCAGCGTTCCTGGCGCGTGCTGGTGACGTTGACCGCCGAGCGGTTCATGCTGAGTCGCTCAGCCACCAGCCGGCGGCCGAAGTGGTACTGTTTGTCAACCTCCGCCAGGTTGGCCGGCGTGACGTGCAGCTTGTCCATCTTCTGCGCACCGAGGGAGTGGGCAGTGAATGTGAAGGGCACGCCGGCCCGATCCTCGATGAGCACGCCACACAGCCCGCCGTCGCCATAGTGAGTGGTCATCGCGTCGGGCAGGCCGCCCTCCTCTCGGTAGAATTTGAGGATGTTGGGCGTCCAATCTCGGACCAGGTGGGGCCACAGTTCCTCTTTGCGCAGGAAGCGGTCGGGGCCGGCCGGCAGCCGCACGATACGGACGCCGGATGCGCCCGGATAGGCGTCAAACGGCTCGGCGAACGCCGGCCACGCAGGATCGACGATTCGGCGCGTCAGGATGTCCACCCGATGACCCGCTTCGGTTATAGCCAGTGCCACTTGCTTGACGTACACCAGTTGGCCCCCGAAGTCGGGATGCTCCGTCCAGTAGCTATCTTGTGGATCGAAGTTGCCCTGGGGGTTCAGGAATGCGATGTGCATGGCGCGACTCCAGAGATCGGTGATCAGTTGTCAGTTATCAGTGATCAGAGTTACGCGGTTCATTCAGGTTCAGGTGACCGGCGCCTGACAATGTGCCTGGGCAGTGCCAGTTCCGGCCTCAATAGCACAAGCTTGCAGCCCAACAGCGGCGGTGGGAGGCGCCGGTCACCTCGCCGCGCAACTTCTGTCAGTTACCAATTGTCAAATCCAGGCCACAGGGTGACGGCATCAGCTCGAATCGGCCACTTCAGCCGCCGGATCTGGCGATCCAGCGGGAGCGGCTGAGTAGCAACGCCTGGACTTTGTCAGCGCCCCGTGATATAATTGGCTAATAACGAGTCGGGGAAGATGCAGATCTCTTGTTCACCTTGCTCGGATCGATTCAACCGCTCATAACAGGAGAACACCTTGCTAAGACTGACGTTGCCCCCGAAAACCACCGAGGTACTCGGCGAGGAAGCAGCCGCGGAACTTGCCCAATGGGTGACTGAGACCATCAATGCTTCGCGAGATGAATCGGTTACCCGCGACGAGTTCCGTGAGGTGCTCACACGACTGGATATCATTGAGCATGATCTGACAGGTGTGAAGCAGCGCCTGGATACGATTGACATCCGCCTCGACGCCATGGAGGAGCGGTTTGACGCCCGTTTGGACCACTTGCAGAGCGAGATGAACGCCCGCTTCGACGCGATCAACGGCCGCTTCGACGCGATCAACGGCCGCTTCGACACGATCAACGGCCGCTTCGACGCCATGGAAGAGCGGTTCGATGCCCGCTTCGACGCCATGGAAGAGCGGT
>JBHHTZ010000990.1:0-1522 GCA_046753605.1 Anaerolineae bacterium | reverse complement strand
GGAAAGCGAGCGCCCGTCGATTCGAGACGCCGCCCGGCGGGTGCGCAGACCCTAAGGGTTTCAGAAACCCTTAGGGTCTCGTGAAGGAGGAAACTGTGCGTGAGAATCCGCTGTTCGAGACGCGCATCGAAATCCCCCAGGGTGTTACTGGTGAGTACGCGCCGGCCAGCGATGATGCCGTGCGACTGAAGGGCACCTGGCATGGCGACGTCACTCTGCCGGCCAACTGGGGCACGGCGCTGGGCACCTTGACATCGGCCGGCGAACCGCTGGGGGTGTGGGTGGTGGCCAGTGCATCCCTTGCTCCGGGAGCTCTGGTTCGGACCCAGGCCATCGGGCTACTGGGGTGGCACGACGCCGGCCAGACCCGACACATCGTCATCGCCACGCCCAAAGCGGACCAGGGTGTGGCACACATCAAAGACTGGCGTGACCTGCCTGCGGAGCAACGTCGGACACTTGAGGCCGGCATTGGAAGTGACCAGCAGGCGAAGTGGCAGGCCGCCTTTCAGGCCGTGCAGGTCATCCGCAAAGCTCGACGCATGGCGCGCCTGGCCCAGGTCGGCACCGGGCCGGAACGCGCGACGCCCGTTTGGCAAACATCCGCCGGCCTGAGTGCGTTCCGCGAGTCCGAGGGTATGGCCCACACGCGGGCCGAGTTGTCCATACGCCAGTTGCCGCTGCGCTACCAGGAGTACATCGCCGACATGCTGGCGGATAACGAACGCATCGTGATGTATGTTCCGAGGCCGGCCTTCAAGGGGGATCGGCAGGGCATTCTGGGCCGGCAAGAACGGCAGAACGATGGCCTCCTGGTCGTCACAGATCAGCAGGTGTTGTGGGTGGTGGACGCGCTGCCGCCCATTGAGATTGTGAAAAGCTACGGGTACATCGCCAAGAGCTGCGTGCTGGAGCGAGTGACCGACGCCGAGGTGCGCGAAGATGGCGACCTGGCTCATTTGAGGCTGGAGCTAACCAGCCCAGCCGGCAACCTGGAACGCTTCTCGGTCTCCTTCCCGGCTGCCAGCATCGGGCTGCTGCGACGTGTCGTGGAATACATAGAGGCGTTCATGCCGGGCAGGGAGGGCGCTGCTCTCATGCGCCTGGCGCACCTGCCGGCCACGGAAACCCCACTAACCGATTTGATCGAAGAGAACGATGAAGCCACCCGGCGCCTGCTAGGCCCGTGGGAAGACCGGCTGACCACGGCGCTGCGGGAGGGAGAAGCGCTGATCGCCCAGGCGATTGTGCCGGCCTGGTCAACAGAGAAGCCACTGCTGCTGGCCGTGACAGACCAGCGGGTCCTACGGCTGAATGCCCACGACCAGGCCCCCGACGTATTCCCGCTCAGCCACATCACCTCGGCCGACCTGTCCCACTCTGTGATGCAGAGTTGGCTGCGGCTGTGGGTGGCCGGCGACGATGGGGTGATGCCGGTGCAGGTGGAGTTTCCGCTGGTCACGCTGGGGGCCTTCACCCACGCCTACGTGGCCGTTCGCCAGGGGTTGATTGCGCCGGCAGC
>JBHHTZ010000989.1:0-1526 GCA_046753605.1 Anaerolineae bacterium | reverse complement strand
TCGACCGCCTGTCGAGTCAAATCCTCGGCAACGAGTTCAATGACGGCATGGGCAGACCAAATGACCCTCGTGCCCTCCAGGTCACTTCGGTTCTGTTTGGCTATGCGCCGGATGAATGACTGCTTCGCTGCTGTATCCATGGGACGTCGAGTGTCGGGAATGGTGGCAAGATTATATCAGGTAAAGAGAGGCACGTCAATTGGCGATGAGCAACTACACCAAATCCGAACTTATGATCGTAAACGCCGCCCGTGAGCTGGCCGGCGAGCGGGTGGTATTCGTCGGGGTGGGCATCCCCAATATTGCCGTGAACCTGGCGCAGAGGACGGTGGCGCCGGACATGGAGATGGTTTACGAGGCCGGCGTCTTCGGCGCCCGGCCCACGCGACTCCCCTTGTCCATCGGGGACCCCTGTCTGGTGACCGGCGCGACGCTCGCCTGCGGGATGCCCGACCTCTTCATGTACTACCTGCAGGGTGGTCTGATCGACGTTGGGTTCCTGGGAGGCGCTCAGATCGACCGGTACGGCAACATCAATACCACGGTCATCGGGGACTACGAGAATCCCCGGGTGCGCCTGCCGGGCAGCGGTGGCGCCTGTGAGATTGCGCTGCTAGCCAGGAAGATCATGATCATCACGCGGATGCAGCGCCGGCGCTTTCCCGAGCGCGTCGATTTTGTCACCAGTGCGGGTTTCCTGGGCGGGGGCAATGCACGCGCGAAGCTCAACATCCCCGGCCAGGGACCGGCCGTCGTGGTGACCGACATGGGCGTCCTCCGGTTCCATCCTGAGAGCCACGAGATGTACCTGACGGCGCTGCACCCTGGTGCTATGGTTGAGCAGGTGCGTGAGAACGCCGGCTGGGACCTGATGGTGGCCGACAAGTTGGAGATCACCGAGCCCCCCACGGCTGAGGAGCTCCGCATTATACGCGTGGAACTGGATCCGCAAGGGATCTATCGGAAGTGATGGAATTGTCCAGCTTCGCCAACGGGCTGATCGTCTACGCCATGGGTGGCTGCGTCGATGGCACGGCCGGCAATCATGTGATGGTCGCGCCACCGTCCTCATCCGTGTCACGCGCCGCGACTACGAGAAAGCGGTGAAGGCGCCGCCGGAGTTTATGGCGCAACTCCACAGCCACGCCGCTGCGTCTTTTGGTGTGTGGACCAAAGCCCGGCCAACGACTTCACCAGAGTGCAGCCTTACCTTGAGAAGACCCTGGACCTGAGCCGGCAACTCGCAGATTTCTTCCCCGGCTATGAGCACATTGCCGATCCCCTGATCGACTTTGCCGACGAGGGCATGACAGTATCGACCTTGCGAGCTCTTTTCGCGGACTTGCGGGACCAACTGGTGCCCATGGTGGAGGCGATCACTGCCCAGCCGCCAGCCGACGACGCCTGCCTGCACCAGCCTTTCCCCGAAGCCCAACAGTTGGCCTTCGGGCTCCAGGTCATCAAGCGGTTTGGGTATGACTTCGAGCGTGGCCGGCAGGACAAAACGCATCATCCGTTCATGACGA
>JBHHTZ010000988.1:0-1527 GCA_046753605.1 Anaerolineae bacterium | reverse complement strand
CGCTGCTCACTCTGGTGGAACCCGATGAGCGCCGGCAAGCCCGTGTAGCTGGCCACCTGCAATCCACCCTCGCGATAGTAACCGATGTTCGCTTGAGCAACAACCGGCGTGCCTTGGACGTTGTCCAGCAACCAGCGCAAGGCATCGTAGGTGTACTTCAGTTCGACCCCATTCTCATCCGGCCACTGGTACTCCCCTGCCCGCATGAATGCCATGCCGTCCAGCGTGCCGATGGCCGGCCTCGGGCCCGGAAACCGCTCATCAACGCGGGCGGCTGTACCGTAGATCGGATATACCAGTGTTGATAACAACAACGCGCCGAACATCCCGACCCACGCCAGATGCACCGTCGGGACGGCTCGCAGGCCACGCCAGATGACCGGCAAGGCCATGGCCGACGCCAGCGCGATCAGCACCCAGGCTTCGGTCGTGAACTTGAAGACCGTGTTCATCCGATACCACTCGCCGCCGGCCAGGAAATCCTTCAAGAAGACCACTTCCGTGCCGGCCACCACCCCCAGCCCGACAAATACCAGCAAGGCGGTGAATTGCTCCCCGGCCGACACCTGCCGTCGTAGCAGGAGCACGCCGGCGGCGACCACCAGCGGCAGCATCAGCGCCAGCACCGGCTCGTCAAGCCACAGTAGCCCCAGACCGGCCACCAGGCCAATCGCCAGCACGGGCAGAGCCAGCCCCAGGGACCACCCCGGTCCTCCTCCCAGTTGGTACGACAGGTGCCGAAACCGCCCCATTCGACCCCGCCGACGCCAAGCAGCCGCCAGCCACGCGGCCCCCTCAGACTGTAGCAAGGCGACGACCAGGTACGAGGCCAGGACGAACAGAAAGAACCCCCACACGGTCAGGAAAGGCTCCAGCGCCGAGCCTTCTTCCACGGCCCCCAACCCGACGTACAACGCCTTGTAGTGGGCGTGAAACGGCCAATACGCCAGGTAGGCCAGGCCGGCCACCCCCAAGAACGCCAGGACGTTCCGTCCGATCCGCCACCGCCCGGTTCCCAGCCGGCTGCGCAGCAGCAACGCCGCCAGCGTCAATCCCAGGTAGGCCGGCAGTTCCCAGAGGTTGATGGCGAACACCGCACCGAGGCCCAGCACCAACAGGCCGGCGAAGACAGCATTCTCCAGGCGAAGTATCTGGGAAAAGGGAAAAAGGGAAAGAGGGAAAGAGGGAAAAAGGGGGCTGCTTGCCTTGTCCCTTTTTTCCTTTTTCCCTTTTTTCCTTTTTCCCTCACCACGCCGCAACAGATGGAACAGCAGTGCCAGCACAAAAATCGAGAACGCAATATTGATCATGTGCGGGTGCAGGTCGGCAAAGAGAAAGCTGAAATAGGGAAATTCGTTGATTGTGAACGGAATCACGCGGCTGCTGCGCCAGAAATCAAAATGACTGGCACTGCCTGTCCGCTGTAGCTCCTCGAAAACCTGACGAACGCCGTCCAGATTGCCGATCACGGCGACGAAGACCGCCCCCGCAATACCCAATATCCAATATCCAATATCCAATACCCAA
>JBHHTZ010000987.1:0-1543 GCA_046753605.1 Anaerolineae bacterium | reverse complement strand
AATCCCCCGATGTGCTGGCCTGAGTGAAGGACTATCGAGGATAATTGGGGAAACGCTTGTCAGGAGGGGGTCGTGATGGAACCACCGCTGTTTGAACTGCCCGCAGCCCAGGAGCCATCGCCGGTTCCACCTACGCGGCCGGAGGGCGCGCGCGTCCTGTTGCCGGTCCGGCAGCAACTCCAATGGGTACCGCAAGACCTGGAGGCGACCCTGCCACAGGACCACCCGGCTCGCGCCATCTGGAACCTGCTGGAAGAGTTGGATTTGTCTGCCTTCTATGGCTCCATCAAAGCGGTGGTGGACGGGCCTGGCCGCCCGACTACAGACCCTCAGGTGCTCCTGGGCTTGTGGCTGTTGGCCACGGTGGAAGGGGTGGGCAGCGCCCGACGGCTCGCCTGTCTGTGCGAGGAGCACGATGCCTACCGCTGGCTGCGCGGCGGGGTACCCATCAACTACCACATGCTGTCGGACTTCCGAGTCGCGCATCAAGCGGCGCTGGACGACCTGCTGACGCAAATCGTGGCGAGCTTGCTGGCCGCCGGGGCCGTTACCCTGGAGCGGGTGGCGCAAGACGGGATGCGCGTACGGGCCAGCGCTGGCGCCTCCTCCTTCCGAGGGGAGGGGCGGCTGAAGGAGTGCCTGGAACGAGCGCGGGCGCAGGTGCGGCGGTTGGCCCAGGAGCGCGAGCATCCCGATCCTGGGGTGAGCCAACGGGAACGAGCGGCGCGCGAGCGGGCAGCGCGGGAGCGGACAGCGCGCGTGGAGCGGGCCCTGGCCTACCTGCCCCGGGCGCAAGCCGCCAAGGAACGCCAGCAGCAGACCCTGGCCGTGCGGAAGCGGGGGAAAATAACCGCGCCGCGCACCTCGACGACGGACCCGGAGGCCCGGGTGATGAAGATGCCGGACGGTGGGTTTCGGCCGGCCTACAACGCCCAACTGGCCACCGATAGCGCGACGGGCGTCATCGTCGGAGTGGCAGTGACGAGGGAGGGCACGGATGCCGGCGAGGCCGTGCCCATGGAGGAACAGGTGGCGCAGCGGGCGGGCCGGCGCCCGGGGGCCTACCTGATGGACGGCGGGTTCGCCACCCAGGAGGCGATCACCACCCTGGAGCAACGAGGCGTCACCGTGTACGCCCCGGTGCGGCTGCCGCGGAACAAACCAGCGGAGGAGCGCTATCAGCCGCGCTATGGCGACAGCCCACAGGTGGTGGACTGGCGATCGCGCATGACCACAGAACAGGCAAAAGCCATCTACAAGGGGCGGGCCGCAACGGCCGAATGGGCGAACGCCCAGGTGCGCCTGCACGGGGTATCCCAGTTCGCGGTACGGGGCCTCGCCAACGTCACCTCGGTGATGCTCTTGGTAGCGATCGCCCACAACTTCCTGCGCTGGGGAACCCTGTCTCCGTAGGAGAGAGCAGCCCGCTCCTGCGCCGACCCGCGCACCAGGATCCAGCTCCCCGCTATCGGCCACGGATGGCATGCCTTCACCAAGCGGGGCACCACAAGGGCCACCTCCCCATCTCCCACCAAGCGCCAAA
>JBHHTZ010000986.1:0-1551 GCA_046753605.1 Anaerolineae bacterium | reverse complement strand
CCTACGTTCCGGCCTACTCAGGATGCTTGGCGCGTTACCCCCTGAACGCTTACCCCCGAGTTCCCCTGAGCTCCTCCAAGTTCCCCTGAGTGACAATCGGATAGGCGAGGTGACAAAGACGAACCAGAGCGTTACTTGAAGGCCTTCAGCGCCGCCTCGGCTTCTTTCTGGGCGGCTGCCATCGCCTCAGCCGGCGACATCTCCCCATTGTAGGCCGCCTGCAGGTAGTTGTGGAAGATGTTGCGCACCTCTCCCAGGTCCTGCACCGATAGTTCGGCGCCGGCGTATTGCAACGCATCACGCAGTGTGCCGGCCTGTGGCACCTTGGCCAGGTAGTCCTTCATGGCCTGCGTCTCGTAAGCCGCCTGGCGGTTGGCGATGTAGCCCGTGTTGATGCTGAAATCGGCCACGTTCTCGGGCTGCGTCAGGAACTGGATGAATTTCCAGGCCGCATCTTGCTGTGCCTTGGGAGCGCCTTTGAGGATGTAGAGGTTGCCGCCGCCCGGCACTGTGGCGTACGTGCCTTCTTCCTTGCCAGGTATCGGCATGACGCCGACTTCAAAATCGGCTTGCTTCAGGGTGCCGGCCAGGCTGCCGCTGGAGTGGACGATCATCGCCGTCTGACCGCTGGCGAAGTCCGAAGGAGCCTGCCCCCAAATGGACTGGACACCCTCGGGCATAGCCTGGTACTTGTGCGACAGGTCGACGTAGAACTGCTCAGCTTCGATCACCCGGGGGTCATCGAAGGAGACTGTGGTATCGTCGGCTACGATGTTCTGTCCGTTCCCGATGGCCAGCGGCTGGAACAGCCAGTAGGGCCAGCCGGAAGGATACTCAATGCCCCAGCGAGTGACCTGATCGCCCTCGCGGGCGGTCAACTGCTGAGCCGCCTCGGCCCAGGTCGCCCAACTGGTGGGTGGTTGGAGGCCGGCCTCCTTGAACAGGTCCTTGTTGTAGTAGAGTGCCACCACGCTGCGCTGGAACGGGATGCTCCAGACTTTGCCGTCGTAGCGCGAGTTGGCCAGGAAGGCCGGGAAGAAGTCGTTCAGATAGGCCTGTCCGTCGGGCATGGCCTTGATGTAGTCATCCAGTGGGGTGATGTAGTCACCGTTGATCAGGTCATACAGGTCGGTGGCCAGCATCACAGCCAGCGCCGGCGGCTGGCCTCCGCCCTCGATGGTGGTTTGAATCGTCGTCTTGACATCGGTGTACCCGCCGGCGAAGACCGGTTCGATCGTGATGCCCTCATTTGCGGCCTGGAACGTGTCCACATAGCCTTGCAGAATCTTGGCGATGGGGGCGTCAACGGCGACGGGATAAAAAACCTGGATAGTCACCGGAGCAGCCGGCTGGGTCGGCGGAGCTTGTGTCGGCTGCGGCGCACACGCGCCAAGCAGCAAAACGAGTACGAGCAGGAACGCCAGCCGTGAGATGAGTCTCGGGTTCATAGGATTCTCCTTTCGAGAGGGTGGGTTGGATATGACAGAAGTGAGCACGTATTATCGTGATTTCGGAGCCAAAGTCAAGCCCAAGTGGTCAGTGGTTAGTGGT
>JBHHTZ010000985.1:0-1552 GCA_046753605.1 Anaerolineae bacterium | reverse complement strand
GTGGGGCCATCCTCGCCCAGGCCGATGCTGTCGTGGGTGAAGACGTAGACGATGGGGAGCTGCATCATGGCTGCCAGCCGGATGCTCGGCCGCATGTAGTCGGAAAAGACCAGGAATGTGCCGCCGTAGGGGAACAGGCCACCGTGCAGAGCCATGCCGTTGAGGATGCCCCCCATGCTGTGCTCCCGCACCCCGAAATGGATGTTGCGCCCGCTGAAGTCGCCAGGCTCCAGATCGGCGTACTTTGTCAGGTAGGTCTTGTTGGACGGGTGCAAATCGGCCGAGCCGCCGATGAGGGTTGGGATGGCGTCGGCGATGGCATTGAGCACCTTGCCCGACGCCGCGCGGGTGGCCATGGGGCCGTCGTCGGGGGTGAAGGTGGGCAGCGATTCCTGCCAGCCATCGGGCAACTGGCCGGCCATGACCTGCTCCCAGGCTGCGGCCAAATCGGGATACGCCTCCGCGTACCGGTCGAAGAGGGCCTGCCACTCAGCCTCTCGGCCCGCTCCCTCGTCTAGCGCCCGCCGGAACACGGCCAATGCTTCGTCGGGGATGAGGAACTGCGCGTCGGGCGGCCAGCCCATGGCCTCTTTGGTCAACCGAACCTCTTCTTCTCCCAGCGGCGCGCCGTGAGCCGCGGCCGTGTCCTGCTTGTGAGGGCTGCCGTAGCCGAAGTGGGTGTGGGCGAGGATGAGCGAGGGCCGTTCTGTCTCAGCCCTGGCCGCCTCAATAGCGGCTGCCACCGCCGCCCGGTCATGGCCATCGACCGCGACGGTGTGCCAGTTGTAGGCTTGAAAGCGCATCCGCACGTTTTCAGTGAAAGTCAGATTGGTGCTGCCTTCGATGGAAATCCCGTTATCGTCGTACAGGTAGATCAGCTTGCCCAGCCCAAGGTGGCCGGCGAAGGACGCTGCTTCGTGGGAGATGCCTTCCATCAGGTCGCCATCACTCACGATGGCGTAGGTGTAGTGATCGACGATGGGGAAGCCGGGCCGATTGAAACGCGCCGCCAGGATGCGCTCGGCCAGCGCCATGCCAACGCCGTTGGCGAACCCCTGACCCAGCGGGCCGGTGGTGGTCTCCACGCCGGGCGTTGCGTGATTCTCCGGATGGCCCGGAGTGGGGCTGCCCCACTGGCGGAAGTTCTTCAGGTCCTCCAACGACAGATCGTAACCGGTGAGATGCAGCAGGCTGTAGAGCAGCATGGAGCCGTGGCCGGCAGAGAGCACGAAGCGGTCGCGATCCGGCCAGTGCGGGTCGGCCGGATTGTGCTTGAGATAGCGGGTCCACAGCACGAAGGCCGCATCGGCCATGCCCATGGGCAGGCCGGGGTGGCCGGAGTTGGCCTTTTGCACACCGTCTATGGCCAGGGTGCGGATGGTGTTGACGCAAAGTTGGTCGAGATCAATACTCACAGTCATTCTCCTTCTATCCGTCTCGTGAAACGTGTTGCGTGTCGTAACGCATTGTGGTAGCACGCCCGTCCACTGAATGATGAACGCTGTGAAAATAATCAGGGTACTGTGTCTGCCAGGCCCGCCCGCCGATGAAG
>JBHHTZ010000984.1:0-1553 GCA_046753605.1 Anaerolineae bacterium | reverse complement strand
GTCTCTACTCCCACTCAATCGTGGCCGGCGGCTTGCTGGTGATGTCGTAGACGACGCGGTTGACCGCCGGCACCTCGTTGACGATGCGGGTCGATATGCGTGCCAGGACGTCGTCGGGCAGACGGGCCCAATCGGCGGTCATGCCGTCCTGGCTGGAGACGGCGCGCACTGCGACCAGGTGGCCGTAGGTGCGCCCGTCTCCCATGACGCCAACGCTGCGCACCAGCGGTAGCACGGCGAAATACTGCCATACCTTCCGCTCCGAGTCGGCGGCGCTGATCTCTTCGCGGACGATGGCATCCGCAGCCCGCAAGACTTCCAGCCGCTCGCGGGTCACTTCCCCAATAATGCGCACCGCCAGACCTGGTCCGGGGAAAGGCTGCCGCCACACGATTTCCTCGGGCAGCCCCAGCGCCAGGCCGATTTTGCGTACTTCGTCTTTGAAGAGGTAGCGCAATGGTTCGACCAGTTCGAAATCCATATCCTCCGGTAGCCCGCCGACGTTGTGATGAGTCTTGATCCGCCTGGCATGGGGCCGGTCCCGCGCCGCACTCTCGATGACATCCGGGTAGATGGTCCCCTGGGCCAGAAGATCGATCTGGCCCAATCGACGGGCTTCGCGCTCGAAGGTCCGCACGAACTTCTCGCCGATGATCTGCCGCTTTTTCTCAGGATGGCTGACACCCTGCAGCGCTTCCAGGAATTCGTCGGCGGCGTCCACGACGACCAGCCGCATCCCCATGTTCCGGCGAAAGGTGTCGATGACCTGCTCGGCCTCGCCGGCCCGCAGCAGCCCGTGGTCCACAAAGATGCAGGTGAGCTGGTCCCCCACGGCACGATGGACCAGCGCCGCCGTCACCGACGAATCGACGCCGCCCGACAGACCGAGCACAACACGTCCGTTGCCCACCTGCCGGCGGATGCTGGCAACGGACTCCTCAATGAAAGCGCCAGACGTCCAAGTGCCCTGCAACCCACACGCGTCGCGCAGGAAGTTGCGGATCATGTCGCGCCCCTGCGGTGTGTGGACGACTTCGGGGTGGAACTGGATGCCGTACAAGCGCCGGTCCGCATCGCCCATGGCGGCGATGGGTGAGTTTTCCGTGTGCGCCAGCTTCTGGAAGCCGGCCGGCGGCCTCTCGATGCGGTCGCCGTGGCTCATCCACACCGTCAGATCGTGCGGCAGGTTTCGGAACAGGGTGTCAGGCTCATCGACTTGAAGTTCTGCCAGGCCGTACTCGCGCCGCTCCGCCGGCGCCACCTCGCCACCCAGGTGGTGGGTCAGCAACTGCATGCCGTAGCAGATGCCGAGCACCGGCTTGCCGCTTGGCAGCACGTAGTCCGGCAACTGAGGAGCGCCCGGCTCGTAGACGCTGGCCGGCCCGCCGGACAGGATGAAGCCGGACGGGTTGAGTGCCTCGACCCGATCCCACGACACGTCTGCCGGCAGCAACTCGCTGTACACCTGGCACTCGCGCACCCGACGCGCGATCAACTGAGCCGTCTGCGACCCAAAGTCGAGAATTACAACTACATCTCGATCAGCAGCCATT
>JBHHTZ010000983.1:0-1559 GCA_046753605.1 Anaerolineae bacterium | reverse complement strand
GCATCGCCTGCCATACGGTCGAGGTAGATGAGCTTCTCAAGGCTGCCGGCGGCATTGGCTGCCTGACCGGCATTCTCGAAAGATCGCCGGCCCTGGCGAGCTAGGCGGCCTGTTCCCGCCCCTGAGAATCTCGCGTCACCAGATGAAGTGAGGGGATATGCGTATCACGATCCTGAGTGTAGGTTCCATGGGCGACGTGCGTCCCTACACGGCATTGGGTCTTGGCCTGAAGAAGGCCGGCCATCAAGTGCAACTGGCGACCCACAGCCCTTTCCAGGAATTCGTCGTCAGCCACGGGCTGGACTTCGCCCCCATCGAAGGCAACCCCCAGGAGTTGCTGCAGGGCCAGACAGGGCAAGCCTGGCTTGAATCTGGCCGCAACCCTCTGCGCTTCATTCGCGCCTTTCTCGACATGTTCCGGCCGTTCATGAAGCAGTTCTTCGCCGATGCCCAGGAGGTATGCCAGGACGCGGACGCCATCGTTTACTCTCTGTTTGGCTTCGCCGGCTTCCACATCGCGGAGGCCCTGGGTATCCCCTCTTGCGCAGCCATACTGCAACCACTGACCCGAACGCGTGCCTTCCCTCTGATACAGTTGCCCCAGCGGTTTCACCTGGGGGGAACCTTCAATCTACTGACTCACCTGGCAGGTGAGCAGCTCTTCGTACAACCTCTGATTTCGGTGGTCAACGAATGGCGTCAGGAAAGCCTGAACCTGCCGGCGGCGCCCCGCCTGAACTACTACGGCTGGCTCTACTACGAGAAGCGCGAGCCTTTCCTCTGTGGCTTCAGCCCTGCGGTCGTCCCCAGGCCGGCCGATTGGCCGGCCTGGCACCACGTGACTGGCTACTGGTTCCTGGATCAGCCGGCTGACTGGCAGCCGTCAGCCGGCCTGGTGGACTTTATCGAGGCCGGTCCACCACCTGTGTATGTCGGCTTTGGAAGCATGGTCGACAAGGACCCGGAAGAGCTTACGCAGCTCATCCTGGACGCGCTGGCGCAAGCCGGCCAACGCGGGGTACTGCTGAGTGGATGGAGTGATCTTGGAAGCCTTGACCTGCCCGGTGATGTATTCGCCGTCGATTCGGTGCCCCACGATTGGCTGTTTCCGCAGATGGCAGCCGTCGTGCATCACGGGGGCGCCGGCACGACCGCGGCCGGTCTGCGAGCCGGCGTCCCCTCTGTCGTGGCGCCCTATTTTGCGGATCAGCCCTTCTGGGGCGAGCGAGTCGCGGCGCTAGGGGTGGGCCCTCGGCCCATACCGCAGAAGAAGCTGACGGCGGAGAGGCTGGCAGCCGCAATTCGGACCGCCGTCGGCGACGACGCGATGCGCGCCCGCGCGGTGGCTCTAGGCGAACGCATCCGGTCGGAGGACGGCGTGGCAAGCGCCGTGGAGACCTTTCATCGGATGCTCAGGTAATACTCTTGACCCGTAGTAACGACTTATGAACCTTGAGAGAATAATCGGGGCATCGCAACGACCAACTACATCTCAGCCCACGCACATATGTCATTCCGGTGCGCCAAGATAAGCCTGGCTGATCTTGTGAACTGAAAGG
>JBHHTZ010000982.1:0-1563 GCA_046753605.1 Anaerolineae bacterium | reverse complement strand
GGAGAAGTGTCAAATCCGGCGGGAGAGGCCTGGATTTGACAATCCAGGCCGAGCGAAGGCCTCGGTGAGCAATGATGATCAATAACACCAAAAGGAAATGGGAAATGGCAGAGGTAAATCCGCAATCCGAAATCCCAAATCCGAAATCTCAAATCTCAAATCTCAAATCCCCCCCCTCCATCATCTCCTGGAACCTGACCCGGCTGTGCAACGAGCGCTGCCGGCACTGCTACCTGAACGCCGGCCCCTACGCCGACCGCTCCGACGAGCTCTCCACCGTCGAGTGCCTGGATGTACTGACTCAACTGCGGGAGCTGGCGCCGGGCGCGCTGCTCATCTTCACCGGCGGCGAACCGCTGCTGCGGGCCGACGTCTACGATCTGGCCCGGGCTGGCCGGGAGGCCGGCTTCACCGTCGTTGTGGGCACCAACGGCACCCGCCTCACCCCTGAGCGGCTGGCACGATTGCGGGAGGCAGGGGTGCAGGGTGTAGCCCTCAGCCTGGACTCGCTGCGCCCCGAAGCACACGACACCTTCCGTGGCCGGCCAGGAGGCTGGCAGGCGACCGTCGCCAGCATCGAACACCTGCGGGAGGATGGACTGCCCTTCGTGCTGCAAACAACCGTCAGTCGCGCCAACCTGGAGGAGTTGCCCAACCTGGTCGCCTTTGCCGCCGAGACGGGCGCTCGCACCTACAACCTCTACTTCCTGGTCCCCACCGGCCGGGGCGAAACCTTCACCAGCGACATCACGCCTGGGGAGTACGAGAGGCTGCTGCACGACATCCAGGGCTGGCAGGAGGCTTATGCGGGCCGGCTGCTCCTCTCGGCCAAGTGCGCCCCCCACTACCAGCGGGTGCTCTGGGAGCACGATCCCGATTCGTCCTACCTGCGCGCCTTCGACCAGGGGGCCGGCGGCTGCCCGGCGGGAATGCAGTACCTGGGCATCCGCCCCAACGGCGACGTCACCCCCTGCCCCTATCTTCCCGTCTACGGCGGCAATGTGCGCCGGCAGCTTCTGACCAATATCTGGCACGAATCCAATCTCTTCCAGCAGATTCGGCAGCGCCACGCGCTGACCGACCGCTGCGGCGCTTGTGAGTTTCGCCTGCTGTGCGGCGGCTGTCGCGCGCGAGCCTACGGCGTCTCCGGCGACGTGATGGCGGAAGACCCGTGGTGCGAGTACGAGCCGGGCGCACAGGGTGGCCGGCTGATCTCTCCCGACGGAGCCGTGGCCTACGGCGTGGAGGCCGGCGGCGAACTGGTGTGGTCCGCAGAGGCGCAGCGTCTGCTGGATGTGATCCCCGCATTCGTGCGGGGGCGAGTCCAGCGCGGTGCAGAGACTTACGCTCGAGAACATGGCTTCGCGGTCGTAACGCCTGAAGTGATGCACCGGGCGCGGGAGAAACGAGGCTCAATGGCATCCAAGCTGTTCCCGCGCAGATAGAATGACAATGTTGGCCATTCTATGTCAAGTCCGGCATCGCCCCCGGCCTTCGCACTCTAATGTCATTCCGAACGGAGCGCCAGCGGAGTGTGGAATCCCAGGTACCGTGCAAGAAAAG
>JBHHTZ010000981.1:0-1577 GCA_046753605.1 Anaerolineae bacterium | reverse complement strand
TGGTGCCATGGGGGACGATCACCCGCGCCAGCGCCGGCGGCGTGAGCATGGTGCTCTCGATGTGGATATGTCCATCAATGAACCCGGGGGCTACGTAGGCGCCGGCCAGATCGACGACCTCCTCCGCATCATAGCCGGGCCCCAGGCCCACGATCTGTCCGTTCCAGATCGCCACATCCGTCGTGTAGATTTCGGCCGACAGGACGTTGACCAACTGCGCGTTCCGCAGCACCAGGTCAGCCGGCGCGTCTCCGCGCGCGACTTCGATAAGTTCTTTCAATGACATTGGACATCCCTTTACGTCACGAACTGAATCCCAACCAAGATCAACCCGAAGCTAACCAGGAACCCTGCCCCCTGGAACAGATGTCTGGCCCTGACCCCACGCCGGCGCCCAACCATTCGCGCGCCGTGGGCTACGACCGCCGCCAGAATCATGGTGAGCGGGTGCCAGAGGGTCGGGCGATCCGGAGTGCCCCACACAAGGACAAGAAGCACAACGCCAAACAACACGTTCAGATCTACCAGACCGGTAAATGCGGACCCCAACAGGTCATCGGACCGTGCGAAACGCAAAGTGCCGAACCAGCCCCAGGCTGCGCGGATGATGGCAACCGCGCCGGCAGCCAGGACCAGCCAGCGAATCAGACTGTGCAGGACAACGAGTACTGTCATCTCACAAGCCTCTCTTTGTTGAGCAAGGCCTCCCGATCGCAGCTCCGCTCCCGGCTCGATCAGGAGACCATCGCCGAATGTCGTCAGCCTGTGGCATCAACATCTGTATCGGGTTCCAGGCCAGACAAGGCGTCGCCGGCAGCCCCGACGTGTTTTCCCCACCACTGGTAAAGCCTTCCTCCCAGGAACTGGCCACAGAAAAAAGCGCCTACCAGTACCGGAAACGTAATGAGCTGCCAACCTAATCCCGACAGTATACGGAAGGCGATTACAAAGGGAACCGGAATATGAACCGATAGGAACCATTGGCGCGACAGAGTCTTCACACTCGCTCGCCAATAGCCAAAAGGTAAGTTTAACACGAAAACGATGACTGCAACTGCCCAAAGTCTCACTTTTTCACCTCACGCTGTGTATACCGAGCACGCTGGCATGGCATCTGTACACCTCACGAATAGAAAAACGATAACAGCTCAATGCTCAATACAATGGCCAGTGCTCTGTTGATGAGCCAGACCTCATCCCTCTGCATAGAAATCCTCACTGTCGAGCGCGGTGAACGCGGTCAATTCACCGCCTGCTGCGAGTCGGGCAAGAGAGCCTCAGTCGCGGCGACTAGCTGCTGTTTCTTCTTCGCCTGGGCCGGCATCTGCTCCGCCTGCTGAAGATCTTCACGAACCAGAGACTCTGTCTTGTACGTGATGGAATGAAACTAGGCGGCTACTTCTACTAACCCCCGAACATGCAGTATTTCTTTACCACCTACGGGGCGAATATCTGCTCGGCTGAGCGTGAGCAAAGCGACCGTTCTGCCTTCTGCAGTGACGAACTCCACCTCGAATGTGACACCATCGCTGTAGCAGTGCACCACCGCCCCTATGTCACCTCTCCTCAGGTTGTAC
>JBHHTZ010000980.1:0-1578 GCA_046753605.1 Anaerolineae bacterium | reverse complement strand
GGCATCACAGTTTCATCAAACACCGCCGGCTGTGGTAGAATTGGGGTACTTGGGAGGCAATCGAGTACCCTGAATGACGAACATGACTCAGCCACGAGCACAGCCCGTAAGCACCGCCGGCCAGGTCGCGGAGCACGCGCCGGCCCAGGACCCCGCGCGCACGGCGTGGATCGTCTTGCTGGCCGCCTTCGCCATCTTCTGCACCCTGGTCGTCACTGTCCCATGGGGGACCTATCGCTACATTCGCACGGCCACTGCCTCGCGGATGGCCTCGGTGGAGCCGATCAGCAGCACGGGTGGTACTGTGCTGGCGCAATATGCTGGCGTGACGCGGCCGGTCGCCAGCTCCACCGACATTCCTGAGGGCGGAAAGATCGTCACAGACGAACAGTCCGCCGCCTTCGTCCAATTCTTCGAGGGGAGCAACCTCCGGCTGGCGGCCAAAACCGAAATGGTGTTGCGCCGAATGCGGGCCCCTCGCTGGCGGTGGAGTCGGGCTGCCGACACGCTGGTGGTGGATGTCCGCCGGGGGCGCATCACGCTGGGCGCGGCGAATGCCGTCGGTGTGCCGCTGCACTATGAGGTGCACTCACCTCACATGATCGCTGTGCTGGGTGAAGGCAGCTACCGCGTTGACGTCTCGCAGGACGAGACGCAGGTTGTGGTCTACGAAAAGAGCTACGGCGGCAGCGAGCAGGCACAGGTCCAGGCCGCCGGCCAGACCGTCCAACTCGGGCCAGGTCAGCGCACTCAGGTGATGGCCGGCCAGCCTCCCAGCGCTCCAATCGGCGCTATCGAGAACCTGGTGGCGGACAGTTACTTCGCGCGCCCACTCGAGGAAGTGTGGAGGATATTTCACGACCAGGGGTTAGATGGGGATGACGGTGTCGATGGGCAGGTGTCCATCATCGAGGTGGAGGGCCGGCGGGCGATCCAGTTCCTGCGCCAGGGTTCCAAGGAGAACAGCGCCGATGTGGGCATTGTGCAGAAAATCAACGAGGCGCTGCCCGACCTCACCACTTCCCTGACCTTGCAGGCCGATCTGAAGATACTTGAGCAGGAGGTTGCGGGTGGTGGCATAAACAGCACCGAGTATCCCGTGCTCTTCCGACTCAAGTACAAGGATGCCCAGGGCAGTGAGCATGTGTGGTATCACGGTTTCTTCTACAAGCCCGGCAACTTGATGCAAAACGGGGAGCAGGTTCCCAAGGGCAAGTGGCGAACCTATGACTCCGGAAATCTCCTGGACCCCGAGACGGGCCTGACCCCACCTCCTGCCAGAGTTGTATCTGTGGAAGTTCTCGCGTCCGGGCACGATTACCAGAGCATGGTGTCGTACGTTCGTCTGCTCGTTGATTAGAGGCTGGGTGAGCGAAAGAGCTATCACAGCGCAGGACAAGGTCTCTGGACCGAGACCGTTTTCGCCTTCGGTCAGGAGACCTTGGCGTATCTTCTCAAAAATCGGAGGGGTGGGGTGTTTTTGGCGGGCTTCGCCGTATCTTCTCAATAATCCGGGGCACAGATTGCGTGCTGGGCGGGGACAGCATCGCCATGGATCGGGATAGACTGTTGGCGGAT
>JBHHTZ010000979.1:0-1586 GCA_046753605.1 Anaerolineae bacterium | reverse complement strand
CCCTATCCGCTCGCGCACCCTTCTCCCTGGCCACCGTCGTGCGGTCCCACGGCTGGGTGAGGCTGG
Source organism: Anaerolineae bacterium (assembly GCA_046753605.1). Taxonomy (GTDB): domain Bacteria; phylum Chloroflexota; class Anaerolineae; order Epilineales; family JAANWY01; genus JBHHTZ01. The sequence goes on along the minus strand of JBHHTZ010000979.1, from coordinate 1,520 downwards.
CGCCCTTCAGCGAGGATGAGGGCGCCGCCGGCCTCACGTACATCGACCGCCTGGGCTCGGGGCGCGTGGTGGAGGTGCGCGTCCAGGAGGCAGCCGGCGGCGTCAGCGTCGAGGCAGACGGCCTATCGAGCCAGGCCGAACAGGACGAGATCGCCGGCAAGGTGACGTGGATGCTGGGGCTGGATCAGGACTTCTCCGCATTCTACGCCCTGGCCCGCGACGAGCCGAAGCTGGCCCACGTCGAAGAGCGCGCCCAGGGCCGGCTGCTCCGCTCCCCCACGCTGTTCGAGGACACCGTCAAGACGATCCTCACCACCAACACCACCTGGGCCGGCACCATCCGCATGGTTGCGAGACTCGTGGCCGGATTCGGCGATCCGCTGCCGGCCGACCCTACGCGCCGTACCTTCCCCACGCCGGCACAGTTGGCGGCCACGAACGCAGAAACACTGCGCTCCGAAGCCGGCCTCGGCTATCGCGCGCCCTACGTGGTGGAACTGGCCCAGGCTGCAGCCTCGGGTGACCTCGATCTGGAATCCCTCAAGGCGGCTGACATCCCGACGGCCGAGCTTCGGAAACGGCTGTTGGCCATCAAAGGCGTGGGCGCATACGCGGCAGCTAACCTGCTGATGATCCTGGGACGTTACGACTTCGTCCCCGTCGATTCCTGGGCCTTGAAGATGGTCTCCCGCGAGTGGCACGGCGGCGAACCGGTCGGCAAGGCGGAGGTGGAGGCGGCCTTCGAGCGGTGGGGCGAGTGGAAGGGCCTCGCCTATTGGTTCTGGAATTGGCCATCGTAGACGCGATCACATCCCTCCCAAAGGAGTGTCATGAGCACATCAACGTTCACAGTCCCAGTCGATAAGCGCTACTTTGAAGACTACGTCGCCGGCTCGGTCCACGAGTTCGGCCCGATTTCGGTCGATGCGGCGGAGATCATCGAGTTCGCGCGGCGCTACGACCCGCAGGTCTTCCACACCGATCCGGAAGCTGCGAAGAATACCATGTACGGCGGGCTGATCGCCAGTGGCTGGCACACTGCCGGCCTGATGATGCGCCTCCTGGTCGATCACTACCTCTCCCACGTGGCCAGCCTGGGTTCGCCGGGCGTGGACGAGCTGCGCTGGCTCAGGCCCGTGCGCCCCGGTGATGCGCTTTCGGTTCGCGTGTCTGTCGTGGAAGCGCGACGCTCAAGCTCAAAGCCGGATCGAGGGATCGTACGATCCTTTGTTGAAGTGATCAACCAGGACCGCGAGGTGGTGATGTCGGTGAAGGCTGTCAACTTTCTGTTGTGCCGTGAGATGTCGAGCGGCGATCCGTAGTGGATCTAGGATGGAGATGACTCGCGATATGATCACGTGGCCGTTGCGAGTCCTTCTATCTAGGCACTGCTGAAGGATAACGTATGCTGCGGCGAAGCATTTGCTACAGTAATCGGTTTCCACTACTATATGTTGTGGATATACTTGAAGTATACACCCGATATAGCTGCGGAGGAAGTTCAATGACTGCGTTGGAAG
>JBHHTZ010000978.1:0-1592 GCA_046753605.1 Anaerolineae bacterium | reverse complement strand
TTTTCTAAAGTCCACTTGACAAAAATCAAACTTTGTGCTATTCTATTGCAAGACAACCACCTTGTAGAATGGAGAAGATGCTATGGCATATCCTGTTCCCGGGCGATGCCCGGTGTGTGGCGATGAGATGACAGTAACACGGCTCCACTGCCGGCGCTGCGACACGGCTGTGGAAGGTCGGTTCAATCTGGGAGCGTTCGCTTATCTGACCGCCGAGCAGTTGAGCTTCGCGGAGCTGTTCATTCGCTGTGAGGGCAAACTGACCCGCGTCGGCGAGGAGATGGGGCTCTCCTACCCCACAGTTCGCAGCCGGCTCAACGACGTGATTCGCGCGCTGGGCTACGATGTGGAGGAAGAACAGCAAGAAGAGCACGCCGAACGCCGGCGAGACATCCTGGGCGAGCTGTCTGAGGGCAAGATCACACCCGAAGTGGCGGTGAAACTCCTCAAGAAGGTGTAGGCATGGTTGCCGGCGCTGTACGACGTCAAGAAGCATTCCGTGGCCTCCGGCCGCTCAACCCGACGCGAGACCTGAAACAGGTCGTCGATCTATTGCGCATCGCGTTTCCAGAAGAACTGGGGCGCCCCGAGGCGGCCTGGCTGCGGGACGTAGAGATCCTGGGCGCTCTGAAACCACTCATCTGGCTGGCGAACCAGTTCAACATGGCGTTGGGGGGCTTCTTCTACGGCTTCGTGTGGATCGAGGAAGGTCGCGTCGTCGGCAACGTGACGATCAGCCGGCTGACGCCACAGAACTGGCTGATCAGCAACGTGGCGGTCCATCCCGACTTTCGCCGGCGCGGTATCGCACGCGACCTCATGGATGCCAGCGTTGATTGGATTGCTGGACGCAACGCCCGCTGGGTGACTCTGGAGGTGCGGCGTGAGAATGTGCCGGCCAAGTCACTCTACTTCGACATGGGATTCCTCCTGGTCGAAGGAACGACTGAGCTGGAGCGGCACGGCGCAGAACAAACCTCGCGCATCGCACCACCCGACGGCTACCGGCTTCGACCGGCACGTCTGGACGATGCTCCTCAAATGTTTGAACTGGCCCGTCGGGTCACGCCGGCCCTGGCACAGCGCATCGAGCCGATTCGCCAGGAAGAGTATCGGGTTGGCAGGCTGGATCGCGTGGCGGAGGGCGTGCGCCAGTTCCTGGGGCTGCCGGCCACGCTGCGGTGGGTCGCTACCGACGCCGGCGGACATCTGGTTGCCCTTCTGAAAGTCCAAGTGGGCGGGTACCGCCAGCAGTTGCACTTGCTGATTCATCCCGACCTGCATGGCGCGCTGGAAGAAGCTCTCGTGACCCGAGGCCTGGACGCCCTGGCCGGGCGACGAGGTGTCATCCGCGCCCAGATCGATGCAGACCACACGGAAGCGATCGTCGCGCTGGAGGCCCAGGGATTTCGCGAGATCCGCACGTTGGACCGCATGGCGCTGGAGCTAGTCAGTGACCAGTGATCAGTAATCAGTAATCAGTGATCAATGATCAGTGACCGGTACCGTCTCAACTGACTAATCACTAACCACTAACCACTAACCACTAACCACTAACCACTGACCACTAACCACTGACCACTAACCACTGA
>JBHHTZ010000977.1:0-1592 GCA_046753605.1 Anaerolineae bacterium | reverse complement strand
GGACATCGAGGGCGGTCAGAGTGTGACCGACGGTGTCGTGAATCTCGTGGGCCAGACGGGCGCGCTCTCGAGTGACCGCCAACTCCTCGGCCTGGGCAGCGTACTCGCGCAGCTTGCGGTTGGCCTCGCTCAACTCGTCGGCCAGTCGCTCCACCTCGGCACGCGCTTCGCGTTCGCGCACGGCCACCTGGGTAACAAAGACCACGAACACGCTGGCCGCCAGATAGCCGATGCCGGCCAGCAACGCGGCCTCCGGGCCCCCGCTCAATCCGTAGGCAGCGCTCAGGGTCACGACGAGCAACGCGCACACGGCCAGCATCCAACGCCGAGGTAGCACCTGCACAGCCAGGCTGGCCAGGGGCAGCATGATCAGACCGGCAAGGAAGAAGCCGGCTGTCCAATAGACAATGAAGCCGGCCAGGGGGATCTCCAGCGTGTAGAACAGGGCCAGGACGAACGCCGAACCGGTGCGGATGTAGAGCTCAGCGCCGCAAAGGCCCACCAGCAGATACGCCCCGCCAGCCGCAGTCAGCTCAACGATCTGGGCGGGGGTGAAGGATTGCCGCAGGAAAGCGAACATGGCGAGATACACGGCGACCACGGTGGCTACAAAGGTCTTGCTGCCGGCGCGGGTGTCTGCACGAGATGCCCGGTCCGTGGATACGCTATCCATCTAACAACCCCCACTCAACCGCCAGGCGTACGGCGTGGGCACGGTCGCGCGCTCTCAGTTTGCCCAGGATGTGGCTGACGTGGTTCTTCACCGTCCCCTCCGCCAGCCACAACCTGGCGGCAATCTCGGCGTTGGTGGCCCCCTCGGCCATCAGGCGCAGCACTTCGCGCTCGCGCGGAGTCAGGCGCTCGGTCAGGGCCGGCTCCTCTCCCTCGGGGTGGGTCGCGCGTTGGATCACCTTCTGGGTGACGGCCGGGTCCAGGATGGAATCGCCGGCGTGGACCGCGCGGATGGCCGCCGCCAGGCGATCGGGGTTGGCGTTTTTGAGCAGGTAGCCGGATGCGCCGGCGCGCAGCGATTCGAAGACATACTCGTCGTGGTCGAAGGTCGTCAGCACGATCACGCGGGTGTGGGGGTATCGCGCACGAATCTCGCGCGTCGCAGCCACGCCGTTCATGCCCGGCATACGCACGTCCATCAGCACCACGTCGGGGGACTGCTCAGCGACCAGGGCCAGCGCCTCGCGTCCATTGGCGGCCGTACCCACCACCGTCAGGTCCGGCACCAGGGCGAGCAGCGAGGCTAGCCCCTCGCGGACCAGGGTCTGATCATCAACGATGGCGATGCGGATGTCGGCCATTGCACATACCTGGGACCAACTCACAGGGTTTGGCGAACTGGCTCGGTCTTCCAGAACAGCCGGCGTATCATTGCCGGCCGTTCACTGCGTGACACAAAGTGGGGGGAAGTGTCTCGGGCGCTTATGATTCTACCACATTTTCGGGACAGTGTCCACGGACGTACGTGAAGTCAGTCAGCCATGACTGATGAACTTTGAGAGAATAATCAGGTGACGAACCGCCTGCCCATGTCATTCCGAACGGAGCGCCAGCGGAGTGAGGAATCCCTGAGACCGTAC
>JBHHTZ010000976.1:0-1594 GCA_046753605.1 Anaerolineae bacterium | reverse complement strand
CGATCTACACCTGGAGCAACAACGTTGACACCCTGGTAGTCAGTTGGGTGGAGGTGCCTCGATTCGGCGGAGCGACACCCTACACCTTCCAGGTGATTCTTAATGCCGACGGAGAGATCATCTTGCAGTATCTGGAACTCGGTTCGCCAGCCAATAGCGCCACCATCGGGATTCAGAACGGTGATGGCACGGCGGGGCTGACCGTCTCGTACCAGGAAGAGTACGCGCATGGGGGGCTGGCCATCCAGATCAGGCCACCTCAACCACCCCTCCCGCCTCCGGTTATCACCTTCGCCGTGAGAGTGAATGAGGATGTCGCACCCGGCAGTACAATCATCAACACGGCACAGGTCGACGATGGACACGGCCAGACCACAGTCTTGAGCGCGACAACTCTGGCCAATGTCAGCGATTTGACGAGTTCCAGCAAGCAGGCCCCGGAGATTGTCGTACCAGGGGGGACGATCACATACACCCTGAATCTGGTCAACACGGGCCATGTCTCGGCATCCGTCACGTTGACTGACCCGATCCCCAGCGCCACACAGTATCAGGCCGGCAGCGCGACGGGTGGGGCGGTTTTCGATAGCGATGCCGGCGCAATCACCTGGGCCGGCGAGGTCCCACCCAACCAGAGCCACGTCCTGACCTTCGCTGTGACGCTGGACCCGGATGTCCCGGTCGGCACGGTGATCAGCAACACGGCCAGGGTGGACGACGGCAGCGGCGAGCCATTTGATGTTGTTGCGACAACAACCGCCATCCGGCCTGACTTTTCGCGCTCGTCCAAGGTGGTGGATCGGAAGGAGGCGCGGTCGGGCGACGTGCTAAACTACACAATTCGGGTCGAAAACAGCAGCCCGATCCCGATAGCCGGCATGAGTGTCGTGGACCAGTTGCCGGCGGGACTCACCTTCGTGCCCGGCAGCTTGAGCGAGAACGCCACCTACGATCCGACCGAGAATGCCGTGCGGTGGACGGGGATGCTGCCGGCCCGGGGCGAGGGTTACGCCTGGGACGACAGTGACGCCGCCAGCGGGCCGGAGTTTGCCTGGGACGATCGCGCTGAGACGATGGGCGTGCGTGTGCGGGAGGAGTGGGATCTCGCGGATGACAGCAGCGCCGGCCCTCTCCCCATCGGGTTCGTCTTCCCCTTCTTCGACCAGAGTTTCACCGAGTTCTCTGTCAGCACCAACGGCTTTGCAGCTTTCGAGACCTTTACCGGCTCCTACTTCAGCAACACGGAACTCCCCGAACCGGACCCGGATCGGGCGCCAGGCAACCTGCTGGCCGTGTTCTGGGATGATCTGGATATGCGCTCTGGCGGCGAGGTTTACTACTGGTCGGACAATGTCAACACTCTCGTGATCTCCTGGGTCGGTGTTCCGCACCTGTCGCAAGGTGGCCCATACACCTTCCAGGCCATTTTGCACTCCGATGGTGAGATCCTGTATCAATACAAGGAGATGGACCCCAACCGGAGTGACGAGGCAACCGTCGGCATTCAGGAGGCCGGCGGAACCGATGGCATCACCGTCGCGTACAATCAGCCCTATGTGCACAATGGTCTGGCGGTCCGCATCGCGCCGCCCAC
>JBHHTZ010000975.1:0-1597 GCA_046753605.1 Anaerolineae bacterium | reverse complement strand
CGCAATGGTAGGCGCGGTTTCAACCGCCGGCATCAAGGAAGGCTGAGTAGTAACCGGACGTGAATTCACAACAGCTTCACGCGCGATGTGTCTCCACATTGACAGCCGGCTGTATACTTGGTATACCATCAAATGCGATTGGGAAGCATCATGTTGCGACGGTCTGACCACGTTGGGCGAAGGTCTCCTGACCGAGCCCGTTTCGCCTCGGTCAGGAGACCTTCGGCGATCGAATGAGATGGGGAAGCATCATGTTGCGACGGTCTGATCGAGCGGGATTTCTTGCTTTCGTACTCATGCTCGGCCTCGCCATCGGGAGCCGGCAACCGTGGGTTGGTTTCTCGGTGGGGGTGGGGCGCTTCGACGTGCCCTCGCCGGCGGCGCTGAGCATACCCGAGGTCAATACGGCCGGCGTCCTCCTGCACACGCCGCTGGACGATGCCGCGTCCATCACACACCCATCGGTCGGCATTGGCGGCGCCACCACCCTGCTCGGTCCCGACTTCGTGCCGGCCTACGTGGGCAATGGCGCCCGGTTCGCCGGCGCCGGCAAGGTCGTCATCTTTCCCGCTGCTGATAGCAATGCTCAGAACATCGCGCTGGACCGGGGCGAAGTCGAGTTCTGGTATCAACCCGCTTACGATGCGGCCACCGACGACATCGGCCACTATCTGTTGGTCGTCGGCGATGTCTACAATGTCCCCAGCCTGATTCTGGCCGAGAGCGATCGCCTCAGCCTGTCCCTCACCGGCGCCGGGTGGAACACCTATGCCACGCAGGCCGGCTGGCGTGCTCCGCTGTGGTCCGCCGGCCAGTGGGTCCATGTCCGCGCCACCTGGGATGCCATCGCTGCCGACCCGCTGCGCCTTTTCGTGAATGGCGTGCGCGTTGACGAGGGCAGCGCCGACAATGGCTGGGACCTCGGTCCGGAGACCGCCGTCGGCGACATCTTCGTAGGCGCGGGCGACGCAGCCGGCGACTTCACGGCGGACGGCGTCATCGACGAGTTGATCATACGCAACGCGCCGCAGCCGATGGACACGGCGACGCCCACCGCTACACCCACTATCACGCCAACGTCCGATGGCGCAGCGCCGACGGACACGGCGACGCCGGCCGGCATAGACCTGACCGACCCCGACCAGGTCGTCACGCCGGCCCCTCTGCCCCCGCAGCCTGTAGGCACACCGTTCGTGGATCCGGTTTTCGGCGCCACCTTGCGCCGCGTCTCCAACACCAGCGCCAGCGGCGGCTTTGAAACCCACATCTACTCCCAACTCCAGGCCTTCTCCGCCGACAACGCCTACCTGCTGCTCGACGGCTCCGCCGGCTTCGTCGTCCGGCGTGTGAGCGACCTGAGTCTGGTGGCTGGCCTGGATACTTCAGAATGGAACGTCCCGCGCTGGCATCCGACCCAACCCCACACGCTCATCCACTTCGACAGCAACGCGGACACCGTGATTCGGCTGCAATTCACAGACGTAGACACCCGGGTCACAACGACCGTTTTCACCTTCCCGGCCCAGTACGAGCGCATCCGGGTGAACCAGTCTTTCGATGAAGTCTCGGAGGATGGCCGCTGGCTGGCCGGCATGGT
>JBHHTZ010000974.1:0-1599 GCA_046753605.1 Anaerolineae bacterium | reverse complement strand
GCGGTATTTCTTGCCAAATATCCAAGTCAAGATATTTCTTCTTAACACCCGAATGACCACGCCCTCCATACGCTTCTGTAAATTTGCACTCAACGGCAAACACCTTGTACCGTGCTGTTGAATCATTATTGATAACGACATCAATATTCGGTGCGTATCGAAACCTGTCATCTATTGAACGCTCATGTCTAGCATAGTGTATAGATTGAATCGTAGATCACCTCAACTGGACCCAAAAGGGGAACAGAAGAGTTTCTGTAGGCGCGTTGCCCCCTGCCTTGTGACAAGCGAAACAAGGCTGAGGTGCAGAAACGAGTGGGGATGGTGCGAACTAGCCGGCCACCGGGCACACCTCTGCCAGTTGACTGCCCTCGACGCACTCACGCAGGGCTTTACCGTCCATCTGCAATACCACGTGAAGTACATCCAAGGTGCGATTCCACGAGTTCTGGTGACGGCGATTGTGGAAGAACTCGAACTGGGCCACGTAGAGGGGGAGATACACCTTGGAGATGCCCCGGTAGGTACGCACCATCTGGCGGAGCCAAGACCAGGTACACTCCATCGTGTTGCAATGCACCTCCCCTCGGGCGTACTCCCCTGCGCTATGGTTGACAGTGGCGTGCTGATACCCTTCTTCAGCAAGGAAGTGGTAGATACAGTAGCTGTCGGTGTAGACCCGTGCTCCTCGCCGCACCATCTGCTTCACGATGGGGCGGATGGTCTTGGTGCGCACGTTTCGCAGCACGAACAGACGGATCTCGCCACTCCGCCGCAGGAGACCAAAGACCGGCAGCTTGTCGCTGTCCCACGTTCCTCTTCCGCGCTTTTTCAGTCCCCGCCTGCGGGGAGGTCGCTCCAACTTCAATCCTCCGGCGTTTCCCTTCAGCCCGGCCACGATGTACACTTCATCTCCTTCTACGATGTCCTCCGGCCCCAAAGCGATAGGCTCCTCCGAGCGGGCCTGGTAGATGGCTGCCCGCAGCAGGCGGAAGTGGCGATCTGTCGTGTGGCGATTCACACCGGCCTCTTTGGCCGTTTCCACACTGGCCTTCCCTTCGACAAACTCCCCCACAATCAGCCACAAGGTATGAATGTCCACTCGCATCCCATCCAGGATGGTACCCGTCAAGGGGGTGAAAGTTCCACCTTCCCCAGGGTCGCCTGCTTCGGCACAGATCCGACAGCGCCAACGCCCCAACCCGCCCCGGTAGTCAGAGTCAATCAACTCCAGGTATTCCGGGTCATTCTCTCCGCAGTGAGGGCAGCACGGACCGTGAGGCCAGCGCAGGCGAATGAGCAGGGCCCACAATCTCTGTTCCTCAATCTGGTCTATCCATCCCCGCTGATCCCGCAGATCAGCCAAGGGGTCGGGTGGCTTCGGTGGCGGTGGCGGGGACCTCATCTCCCTCGTCGGAGACTGCGACCGAGAAGAAACAAACGTCGGCCTTGGATTCCTCAGCTTCGACACTTCAGACGATGGAGAGTCAACACTTCCCTTGCGATGTCGTCGCCGCTGGGAACGCTTCGTGGGTGGACGTCGTCGTGCTCGCCGGGCCAGACGGCGCAACCAGCGCTCCCGGTTGCGCCGAGGGTTGT
>JBHHTZ010000973.1:0-1602 GCA_046753605.1 Anaerolineae bacterium | reverse complement strand
GCCGGCGCCGCTATTCTCGAAGAAGTAGGCATGGAAGTAACGGACCGCTGGAAGCCGCGCATCCTGAGCAGCCAGATAGTCCGGCGCATCGACGACCATCAGGCGCAACTCATCAACCGCCAGCGGCACGGGCAGATGCTGATTCCGGGACAGACGCTGTACGTGCTGGAAGTCGAGCCGGCAGCCTACGCGGCCCTGGCGGCTAACGAGGCCGAAAAAGCCGCCGAGATCAACATCCTGGAAGTGCGCGCCTTTGGCTCCTTCGGTCGCGTGTATCTGGGCGGCGAGGAGCGCGACATCGACGTCGGCTGGCGAGCAGCCGTCGCTGCCATCGAGGGCGTCGAGGGCAAAGAGCCCGAAGACCGAGGACGGTAGCCGGCGCCGACCTCGGGTCTACGGTCGGGCAAACGGCCTACGACGGAAAGTCAGAAGAGCCAACCATGCCAGAAATCAGTCGGTTTTATGGGATCGTTATCACGATGTACTACAAAGACCATCCACCACCACATTTTCATGCACGCTACGGCGGCCAGCGTACGAAGTTCTCAATCAGTGACCTGCGGTTGACTGAAGGACGCTTGGAACGACGCGCTATCAGCCTGGTACTGGAGTGGGCTTTTCAGCATCGGGATGAATTAATGGAGAACTGGGAGCTTGCCCGGCAGAACAAGCCGCTGAAGAGAATAGCACCTTTGACATAGGAGGGACCGGATGCATTGGGTTGTAGACGTTGGATACCTCCAGAACTATGAACTACTGTTGACCTTCGAGAACGGCGTACAGAAGGTTGTGGATCTGGAGGCTCACGTGGAGGGGGAAATCTTTGAGCCATTGAAGAATCTTGAACACTTCAAACGAGTTCGCGTCAATGAGGATACGGATACCATCGAGTGGCCGAACGGCGCGGATATGGCGCCTGAGTTTTTGTGGGACATCGGCGAAGAGGTCGAAGCAGCCAAAGCAGAGGCTGTCTAAGCTACATCTCACTAGCTAGGAGGATTTCATGGCTGAGGCACTAGGCATGATCGAGACCCGTGGCTTTGCGGCCATGGTTGAGGCATCTGACGCCATGGTCAAGGCGGCCAAGGTGGAATTGGTAAGCTACGAGAGAATTGGCGGCGGCTATGTGACCGCCGTGGTCCGAGGCGATGTTGCGGCTGTCAAGGCGGCGGTCGAGGCCGGCGTGCGCAGCGCAGAGAAAGTCGGCGAAGTGGTCTCGGTCCACGTCATCGCACGGCCCCACGTTAGCATCGACCTGGTGTTGCCCTTGGGCCGGCAGGAGCAGGCCGAAGCCGAGATGGGGAATGGGTAGACCGGTCGAGGTTGCCCACGGCGTCTTCCGCTTGCCGTTGGGCTTTCGTGGCCAGGTCGCCAATGGGTACATCTGGGTCAGCCAGCGCGGCCCGGTGGTGATCGACGCCGGCCCGCCGGGCGCCGGCCCGCCCATCATCAACGCCCTCACCGCCCTGGGCTATGGGCCGCAGGACCTCGTGGCGCTGCTGGTCACCCACGGCGACTTCGACCACGTCGGCGGGCTGGCGGCCCTGAAACGCTGGTCCTACGCGCCCGTCGTCGCCGCCGAGGCGGAGGTGCCCCTGATAG
>JBHHTZ010000972.1:0-1603 GCA_046753605.1 Anaerolineae bacterium | reverse complement strand
ACCCCTACGGGTCTAGCCTGCCCCATTATGAGTATTGTGCCGAGGATTTGTCTACCATCATCGAGGCCGGCTTCGAGCGAATCCTGAGCCTGGCCGATGAGAATACTCCCTGATGCGATCACGCACGGCTGGCCCGCGACGTTTCTCGATCCCCAGGCGGTTTTTGCCGCCACTGGTGGCAGCGCTGGCGGTTGGCGCCATTCTGGTCGGCTGTTTCCTCGTCCGATCCAGGTCGGAACCCGTGCCGGGAGTGGGGGTGGGCGCGGTCCTGGCCACTCCCTCGCCGCAAGAGATCTCTGTGGGAGCGGCTCAGTACCACCCGTCAACGCCGAGTGTCGGACCTGGCGCCACATCGCCTGTCCGGCCGATGTCACCGGTTCCCCCGGCTACTTCCTCGTCCACGGCCGGCCAGCCTCTTGTCAGCCTTGATGTCCCCGAGCCCGGTCAGTCGGTCTACAGTCCGGCATACGTTCGTGGGAGAGGCGTTGTGCCCGTCGAACGAACGCTAGAAGTACAGGTGTTGAGTGTTGATGGAGAAATCCTGGGTCGTGGGCCGATTCTCTTCGATCCTGGGACGCACTTTGGGGAAGAGGCAGTCTTTGAGGGCACGCTGCCTTTTCGTCAACCGACAGAACAGCAACTCGGCAGCGTGCGGGTGTTGGTGCAAAGCCTCCGGGACGATTCCGTCGTAGACTACGCGCAGGTGCTGGTGGTCCTCCTGCCGGCGGGGAGTGGATCGACTGAGATCACCATCGACGCTCCGCTTGCCGGCACAGTCATCGGCAATCCGGTGCGTGTTGAAGGGATCGCTCTAGCGCCGCAGAACCAGGTGGCGGTGCGACTGAAGTCCGGGCCGGCTGTGCTTGCCGCGGTCACGGTGCCGCTGGCTGGTGAGATTGGAGAACCGGGGCAGTTCAGCGTCGATCTGAGCTACGCCCCGTTCCCGGCATCTGCCGGCAGCCGGCCAGGCTATCCTGCGCCATCGGAGAATGCCAGGGGATACATTGAGGTATTCTACCGCAGTCCGAAAGACGGCCGCATTGCCGCGATCTCGTCCATTCCCGTAGTAATCTCGCTGCCACAAGACAGTGATCACTGATTACTGATCACTGGGTAGCGAAGTGCACACGTACATCGACGTTTCAGCCGCAGTACACAGCCGGGCCGGCCTGGGTCGGTATGCCGAGAGTCTTGCCCTTGCTCTGGCGCGCCAAGAGCCTGGACGCTTCGCCCTGTTTCACAACCGCGCCGGCGGCCCCTGGGAGCTGACCAGGCTGGAAGGGTTGCTCCGACAATCCGTGCCGCTGGGCTACAAGCCATGGCGCATGGCGGTGTGGCTGGGGCAACTGGCCGGCCTCGGCTTCGACCGGCTGCTCCCCGACGCCGAGTTGTACCACGCCACAGAGCACCTGCTGATGCCGCTTCACGACGTACCCACTGTCTTGACAGTGCATGACCTCATCTTCAAGCTCTTGCCCCGACACCACAAGCGACTCAACTACTGGTTCCTGAACGCGGCGATGCCGCTGTTCGTTCGCCGCGCCGATGCCATCATCACCATCTCGGAGTCGAGCAAGAATGACCTGATCCAGCACTACGGCAC
>JBHHTZ010000971.1:0-1603 GCA_046753605.1 Anaerolineae bacterium | reverse complement strand
CTGACTCAATTGACCCGCACCCAACTCTTCACCTTCGCCGAGGGCGACAGCCCCTCGGCTAGACCAGGGCGCGGCGACCAAACTTATCGTTACCACGCCCTATTCCGCAGTTTCCTGCACCACCAACTGGAGGAACGCGGAGGCCCCACTGCGCTGCGTGATCTGCACCGGCAAGCCGCCAGCCTGTACGAACAGCGCGGCCGCTACACTCACGCCATCGGCCACTATCTGGCCTCCCGCGACTATGCCCAGGCCGCACGGGTGATGTCGCACGTGGTAGACATTTACCCGCCGCGTACTTTCCTGCGCCTGTTTGATGGCTGGTTGGAGCAACAGTCACCAGATGCGCAAATGGCTTACCCCAGCATCTTCATTCGCCGTGTTCTCCCCCTGGAGACACTGGAACGACTGACGCCGGCCCTCGAACAGATGCTGGCCGAGGCGCGGGCATCAGGCGACCTGCTGCGCCAGGCGCACGCCCACCACCGCCTGGCCAGCGTGCCGTTCTACCGCAATGACACAGCCCCTGCACTGCACCACTATGGCCAGAGCGTGCAACTCTTCCACAAACTCCATGATCCCGTCATGGAAGCGTTTTCCTTGAGTCAGATGGGACACCTGCACTGCCTGGCCGGCAATCCCGTCCAGGCCCGCGCCCTGTGCGAGCAGTCGCTGGTGCTGTGCCATCGTCACCGGCTGACCATGCCCCGGATGCACTCTTTGTGGGTACTGGCTGAGATCGCGCTGGGAGAGGGCGATCTGCAACGTGCCGAGCGGCTGGGGCAGATGGCGTTGCAGGCCGGCGGTGAGGAGGAGGAACCGGGCGCATACGCTTACCTGACCAGCGTGCTGGCTTCGGTTGCCAGCGCCCGGGACGATCACAGCACTGCCATCCGCCTGGCCACTCAGTCCCTGGCATACGGGCAGGCCTGCCAGGCCCGACTGGATCAGGGCTGGGGTGCCCTTTGCGCCGGAACGGCCTATCTTCACGCCGGCGATCTGACGGCCGCGCAGCCCCTCCTGACCCAAGCTGCTGACCTTCTTGCAGGCTACGCCCAGCCGGAATTGGCGGCTTTGGCCCGCCTGGCCGCGTTGCACCTCCGCCAGGCCCAGCCCGACGCTGCCCGACAGCGGCTGACTCGCGCCCTGGAGATCGCTCGCGGGCGAAACCTGGATCACCCGTTGCTGCTGGAGTTCGCCGCAAACCCCGTTCTACCAGCTTTCGCCCTGGAAAACGACCTCCACACCGACTACTTGCTGACCCTGGTCGGGCGGCTGCCGAAGCCGGCACTGGAACCGGTGCGGCGACTGCTGGCGGAAGCGGGCCAGCCCCGCCGCCGTGCGCTGGCGCAAGCTCTGTCCGCAGTCGATTCGATTTTAATGCAGCCGGCAGACCCCACACAGCCGTCCGTGGACGGCCCGCCGTTCCTGCTGGAGTTCCAAACTCTGGGCCGCTTCGCCGTCCGACACGGTGAGACAGATCTGACGCCGGAGCTTAACCGGCGGCGCAGTTGTCGCCGGCTACTCCTCTTCCTGCTGACAAACCGCCACCGCGCCGTGCCCCGCGAGCAGATCATCGAGGCTCTATGGCCCCAGGTGAGCC
>JBHHTZ010000970.1:0-1604 GCA_046753605.1 Anaerolineae bacterium | reverse complement strand
TTCACTACGTTCGCAGCTACTCAGGGTGCTCGCGTTATTAGCCTGAGTAGTAACGCTAGAACAACAAAAAGAGCCGTGGGCTTTTCCAGGCAAGCCCACGGCTCTGAATCGGGCCGGCAAACGCCGGCGAAGTGCGGAGACACAAAAAAGCCGTGGACTTGTGCGCCCACGGCTCCGACGGTCGAATGATTACGTCAAGTCATCGGTGTATGGACGCACTACGCCCCAGGTCAGCAGCGAAGCCGCTGCTACCCAGTCGAAGGCGAGAAACGATCATCAGCTTCATCATCTTAGCGTAGTACATCCTTTCGTTGATCATCAATCGAAACACCGGGGTGGAATCTGTGCCCCAGTATATCACACAATACCCGCTTTGTCAACTTCTGCGAGGCCAAGAACCCCTTGCGTACAGGGCCAACTACTGCTATCATGCCTCTGCGCCTGATTCTTGCCGGCGAACACAGCCTCAGCTATAATTGCACCTCGACACAGACGGCTGAGAGCAAAATCATGAACATCACAATCCGAGAGATGACGATGCAAGACTATGATGCGGTCCTCGCTCTCTGGCAGGCTTCCCAGGGTATCGGGCTGAGCGAAGCGGACTCGGAACAGGGCATTGCCGGCTTCCTCAATCGCAACCCTGGCCTCAGCTTTGTCGCCCGCAGCGACGAGCAACTTGTGGGCGCTGTGCTCTGCGGCCACGATGGCCGGCGCGGCTACATCCACCACCTGGCAGTCAGCCACTCCCACCGCCGGCGTGGACTCGGTGAAGCCCTGGTTCAGCACTGCCTGGACCGCCTCAAGTCAGCCGGCATCCACAAATGCCACCTCTTTGTCTTCGACGACAACGAGGATGCGATTGCATTTTGGAAGAGGACTGGATGGCTGCAACGTTCCGAACTCGTGGTGATGTCGCGGTACACTGAAGGCAATCAAGCAGACACGCTGGACTGTTAGTTGCAGGCCCTCCAGCGCGAAGCGGACCGGTCGCACTACGACGCCACCCCCAACATCTGCTTGACCACCCCCACCGCCTCGTTGGCGTTCTCGGCATAGGCGTCTGCGCCGATGGTCTGCGCCCAGTCCGGGCTGGCCGGCGCGCCGCCGATGATCACCTTGACCTGCTGGCGCAGGCCGGCCTCCTTCAACGCCTCAATCACGGCCCCCTGGTTGCGCATCGTCGTCGTCAACAGTGCCGAGAGGCCGACGACGTTCGCACCGGTCGCCTGCACCCGCTCGACGAACTGGCCAGCCGGCACGTCCACCCCCAGGTCGTACACCTGGAAGCCGGCCGCGCTGAGCATCGTCCCCACCAGGCTTTTGCCGATCTCATGGATGTCCCCCTTCACGGTGCCGATGACGACGACGCCCAACACCTGGCGCTGCTCCTGCCGTGCCAGGAGCGCCGGCTCGAACACCGCCATCGCCCGCTTCATCGCCTCGGCGGCCATCATCAGATCGGGGATGAAGTACTCTCCACATTCGTACCGCTCGCCGACGATTCCCATGCCGGGTGTCAGGGCCTCCTCAATGGCCGTCAGCGGTGCAATGCCTGATTTCAGCGCCCGGGCTGCCAGTTCTTGCGCCTGCTCAGGCTCGCC
>JBHHTZ010000969.1:0-1604 GCA_046753605.1 Anaerolineae bacterium | reverse complement strand
CAAAACGTCGTCTGGCGCTCATCGGCACTGTCAGCCGGCAGATCACGTCGATCCTGGATA
Organism: Anaerolineae bacterium; assembly: GCA_046753605.1. GTDB lineage: Bacteria > Chloroflexota > Anaerolineae > Epilineales > JAANWY01 > JBHHTZ01. The sequence continues at coordinate 1,544 of JBHHTZ010000969.1, read as the reverse complement.
GGGATACGCTGTTGGACACCGTTGTGGCATCGATTCGGGATATGCTGGACTATCCGGTGGTGCACCTGTTTCTGGCGGATCCGGCAACTGGGGACCTGGTCTTTCAAGCCGGCACCGAGCCGGCGGGACCTACTTTGAAGGCGCAGGCGTTCCGCATTCCGGTCGATCGGCGCAGTATCGTCGCATGGGTGGCCCGCAAAGGCGAGATGCTGCTGATCAACGATGTGAGTCAGGACCCGCGCTATCTTTCTCACGAGTTGCTGCCCCATACTCGCGCCGAGTTGGCCGTGCCCTTGCGAATGGGGGACCGTGTGCTGGGCGTGCTGGACGTGCAGGCCGAGGAGATTGACGCATTCGCCGACGATGACCGCTTTGCCCTGAGCACCCTGGCCGACCAGGTGGCTGTGGCTGTGGAGAACGCTCGTCTCTTCGATGAATTGCGCGAGAAAGAGCGCCAACTGGCGTATCAGATTCGGCGCGCCAATGATGCTATCTTCAACATCGATCTGGCCGGCTGCTTCACCTCGTTCAACGAGGCGGCCGAAGAAATATCGGGCCAACGCCGCCAGGATGTGCTGGGCCGGCCTTTCACCGAATTGCTGTGTCCCGAATACCACCGTGACATGCTTCACTTGCTACACAAGGGCGGGGACCTGCACCCTGGTCAGACATACGAGGTGGAGTTTGTTCACAAGGCCGGCCACAGAGTGCCCATCGAGATTAGCATTACACCCCTGCGGCGGGATGGCCGGCCAGCCGGCGCGCTCGTAATCGCTCGCGACATTCGCCAGCGGAAACAACTGGAGCGGGAGATTCTGGATTTCATCTCGCGGATTTCCCACAATCTGCGGACGCCACTGGCAACCATACTATCTTCCTCGGAGATCTTGCTGAGCTACGATGAGGACCCGCAGACGCGCCGGGAGTTTCTTAGCATGATCAACACAGAAGCGCAACGTCTGGCAGAGATTGTGAATGAGATTGTGGACCTGCGCCAAAGGATGGATACCGGAGATTAGAGATTGGAAATTGGATATTGGATATTAGGTATTGGATATTGGATGATGCGGGTTCCGAATCTCCAATTTCCAATACCCAATACCCAGTATCTACTATCCGAAGTAAGGAGAGCAATATGTCTAATGAGAAGATCCTGGTAGTTGACGACGAACCTTTCATCCTGCGCACGCTGACGTTCGTGTTGAAAAAGCAGGGCTATCAAATCGCGACGGCTGTGAATGGCGAAGAGGCCCTGGCTCAAATAAGAGCACTGGAACCGCGTCTGGTTTTCGTGGACGCTATGATGCCTAAGAAGGATGGCTATCAGGTTGCACAAGAGGTACGCGAGGATGCCGGCCTCTCGCGTCAACCGTACATCATTATGTTGACTGCACGTGGGCAAGAGGCCGACCGAGAGAAGGCTGAGCGGGTGGGTATTGATGACTTCATGACCAAGCCGTTCAGTCCTTCGAAGGTCGTGGCCCATGTGAGAAAAATCTTGGCGTAGTAATGTTTGTAGTAAGGCACGCAGTTTGTAGTAAGGC
>JBHHTZ010000968.1:0-1605 GCA_046753605.1 Anaerolineae bacterium | reverse complement strand
CTCAATCCGATGTAGTGTTGTTTGGCAGTCGGGAGACCCTTCGGCGCGCTCAGGGCAGGCTCTGGTCGAACCGAGAGTCTCGCAGCAGTTGCCACAACCGCGCCTCGAACGGACCGCGCCCAAAGGCGCGACTGCGCTGGCGGGCAGCGGTTGCCATGCGCCGGCGCAGCTCTGAGTCCTGGATGAGCCGGCCCGTCAGGTCCCTCAGATCGTCCAGACTTGCCCACAGAAACCCGTCCACGCCGTGGGTGACGATTTCGGGCTGACCGCCGCCGTGGATCACGACAGGGACCGCGCCGGCGGCCATGGCTTCGACGGTTGTCAGTCCGAAGTGCTCGTAACGCACGGGATGGCGCTGTGGGTTCTCGCCGTAGCCGGCGGCATGCCAGTAGATGGCGCTCTCGCCGTACAACTGGCGCAGTGCATCGAACGATATGTCGGTATGGATTCGGATGGGCGCTCCTTCGGCTGCCGCCTGCACCCGCGCCAGATACCGCGCGTTGGCGGCGCCCAGGGATGTCCCGCCGGCCAGATGCAACTCCCAACCCGTTAGCCCCTCGGCGACCATCTGGCGGAAGGCGCGGATCATCACCAGATGTTTCTTGTTGTGCCCGGTGGTGAAGAAACGACCCACGCTGAGGATCTGCCGGCGCTTCGGCAAAGGCTCGAAAAGGTCAACATCGACCGGCGGATAGAAAACGACGCTCTCCTTGCCCCAGTAGCGTCTAATCCAGCGCTGAGTGTACTCCGAATTGGCGCAGATCGTCGTGTAGGTGTCCAGATGGTTCAGGTGCAGGACCGGGTACAGCGCGTCCAATCGCTGACCCAGCTCTCGAAACCAGTGCTTGAATACCCGCCTGTACACCCCGTGCCGTGCCGTGCCAATCTCCACATCTGCGACTCCGACGCCGGCGGCCTTTTGGCGGTGCGGTCCATCCGCGAGAGGCGTGGCGATTTCCAGGTTGGCTGGCCCATGCCTGGGTACCGGAACAGACATGTCCACCGGCGTCAGGTGGCCGGCCGGCACAGCACACTCCGCCACCTGCCGATCATCGACGAAGAGCCTGACAGGGTCCACGAATCGATTGGCCGTCAGGGTGAGTCGGACGCGCAGTGCGCTGACCCGTCGAGGCACCGGGATCTCCAGGCGCGCCTGGCCGTCGGTCCAGCGTACTGTCATGTCATTCAGCTTTTCCGGCGCATAGAAGCCGGCCACGTAGCGCGGCACCATCAACTCGCGGCGCAGCCGATGCCCGAGCTGCCACCTGAGTCGCGCCGAGCGCGTGTTGCGGACAGGCGTGGGGAAGTAGACCAGCAGGATGCTGCGCTGCGCCCGGGAGGGCACGAATGTGCCGTCGGAGGCGTTGATGAACAGGTCGTACTCGGCCGTGACCGGGGCAAGTTCCGGGTCGGGCCGGTCTTCCAGGGGACGCAGGCGCGCCCGGCTGAGGTCCAGGCCCAACTGAGCGCCGGCAGCCGGCAGGTCGAGGACGTGGTGGGTGAGCACCTCTACCTCGTGGCGGCGACTCAGAACCTCCGCCATGGTTAGCATGTGCTTCTCGCCCCCGCCGACGCCCGTCAGGTGTCGGTTGTAGATGCCGATTC
>JBHHTZ010000967.1:0-1606 GCA_046753605.1 Anaerolineae bacterium | reverse complement strand
TGTACGCCGGCCCCTCCCTGCGCGGCGAGTTGGTGTGGCTGATCCCACCCAAGCTGCTGGTCCTTTAGTCATCACTGCCGAGAACAACTATTCTTCTTCGCTCCAGGTGACAGCATAATGGATTATGTCAATACAATTGCGACGGCTTCCCAGCCGGTCGCCTACGTGCTCGGGGGGTTGGGGGCGTGGCTGGTTGTGCGAGCCGCCGGCGTCGATCTGAGCGCCGTTGCCCGCGATGCGGATGCGCGAACAGGCCGGCGCGGCCGCGCGGTTCTGTGGCTGATCCTGGCCGGCCTCATGGCAGCGCCCTTTCGTTTCGTTTCCAACGATGCGCTCTTCTGGGTCTACAGCCTGCGCGTTCCGGGTACTTTGCACCAGATGCCGGCCCTGTCCCTGCTGGCCACGCTCGGAAGTTCGGCGGGGATCGTGGCCGGCTACCTGCTGGCATGGTGGTTTTTCCGACGCATTGACTGGGCCGGCGTGGGCCAGACAACGGGCTGGCATAGCACCTTCTGGCAACGCCTGTTCCTGTTCCTGGCCCTGGGTCTGTTCCTCACCTGGCCCATCATGGCGCCTTTGCAGGTCGTTGCCATGGCGCGGTTCGGATCTCAGCTATCCGGGGCCTCGGTGGGACAGCAGTGGGTCGGCATTGCGCAATCGTTGATCGGATACGTGCTGGGGCTGTGGGCAGCCGGCAGCATCTTGCGACGGGTGGCCGGCCGACACGACCGGTTCTTCAAGGATGCCAACCGCCTGATTACACTGGTGCTGCTAATTGCCCTGACCAGCATGCTGGCACAAGGTGTTGTCCAGCTCTTCGACCTGCTAAACCAGGTGCTCCAACCCTTCCTCTCGCACCCGCAGAATATGCTGGCCTTTCCGCCAGCCAGTCCGGCAAGTGTGCGTTGGATGCTGAACGAGTTGCCGCTCTTGGCGTACCTGATGGCTATCCCTGTCATGCGTCGAATTGATTGGGAGGGCGTCGAGGCGCGCAGCGGCTGGCGGCCATCGGCGCTGGAAGAGGTGTTGATCTTCCTGACGCTCAGCGCCTGGCTGGCCTGGCCATTCGTCCTGTTGAAGTTGATTATCACGGGGGCATTGCCGGCGCTGCTGCCCGGCTTCGCGCTGACGTTCCGTCACGTTGCCGTCGCGGTGGTTGCTCTCGTGGTGCTGTACCTGGCCTTTCTCTACAACCCTGGCAGTGAGAAAAGCGCGGTTGGCGGCAGTTGAAGCGGCAGTTAAAACTGCACCAACACCTGCGAAGCCGGCCTGCGCCGGCTGAACCCCAGTCGCCGAAGCCTGTCCTGAGGCCCCTCCTGAGCTTGACGAAGCCCCGTCCTGAGCCAGTCGAAGGGGGCCCGTCGAAGGGGGCGACTTCGCAGGTGTTGCCGCGATTTCAATCGCCAGGCATAACCAACTCTTCAGAATATGCAGGGGGGAAACATGCAATTCCACAGCGATCACATCCCGAATAGCCGCCGGCCCGTTGCAGGAGTAGCTCTGGTCATGCTGCTCCTCGCCGGCCTCGTCCTGGTCGGCTGCGGCTCACCTGCCACGCCGGCCCCGACCGCCACGGTCGTGCCATCGCCAACACCCTATCCCACCT
>JBHHTZ010000966.1:0-1607 GCA_046753605.1 Anaerolineae bacterium | reverse complement strand
CGACGGAACCAGCCGGCGTGCTGAAGTTGACAGTTACACCAGGCACGGGACCGCACAGGGCATCGAGCACCAGGGCCTCCACGACTGCGCTGTGCGGTACGCCGGCGACGCCAACCGAAGTAGCATACATCTGGGCTCGGATCGCCCGCAGTTGGCCATCAGCGGTTGGCTGCTCAGAATTGGCCAGCCTTGCCGGCGCTCCCGGCGTTCCGACCGTCCACCAGAAGTCATCGGTTACTGAATCGCTGCCGGCGACGCGAAGCTGCACCGCGTTCTGGTTACATCGCCCCGCAACACCCGTCAGAGGGAAGCTCCGCGCCGCGCCGGGGTTTACCGCTGCAAGCCCTGTGTCGATCTGCGTGACCGCGTCGGTCGCAGCCGTCTCCATAGCGTGCAGCTTGGCGCGCACGTCATCCCAGTTGATAGGGTCAGCGCCAAGAAGATCAACTGCCTCGCTCCCCCGATCGCTGACAGTAGTGAGGGCAGTCTCCGCCTCTCCGAACGCCGCATCTGCGCCATCGTCTGCGCTCAAATCGAAAGCCCGCATACGTCCCACACCATTGCTGAGCCGGTCTTCCACAGCCAAGACATCTTGTATCAGGCTACGGAGCTGGGAGGCGTCGGGATCGGTTCTGTCGGCCTCTGCGACGGCATCCGATACGGCATCCTGAAAAGCCGTAGACTCGGAATCGACGTAGCTGGAATATGCGTTGAATACGGTGGTGCCCGTGATCACTATGGCTTCGGTGTGGCTGCCAATGGGCAACTGCAAAGCACCAGACTGATAGACGCGAATGCCCGTGGCATCCCAGACTTCAGCGCGAAATTGGTTGGGGTCCGTGTCGCGCAGGTTCGATTGGACTACGATCTGGGCCGTCGAGGTTCCCGGGGCCAGCCGGCGCACAGGATCCGTAGAGTCGGCCTGGCTTAGCCAGACGTTAACATCCAGCGCTTCGGACTGTTGCAGGACCGAGGCTGCTGCGTGGCCGGCCCAACTCGCGCCGATCAGAACCACAACGACAAGTAACGCCGCCACGGCAGCCAAGATTGAACGATTCATTGGATACTTACCTCCTCGTTTGCAGCGAGCGGGATAGTGACAAAGATGGTGATGGCAGGCTACTCACGATCACTATCTCTGTCACTATCTCCGTCAGTTGGATTACCGTTGCCGAAGGTTCCGCGCCGCGCCATATCCTGGGCCCATCAACTGGCCGGCAACAACCACGGTTGGGAGACCTTCGCCTATCACAAACTACGTGCGAACAATCAGGCTAGATTCGGGCGCGCAGCCACAGCGCCACCAGCCCGAACAGAACTGCGCCCATCAGGGCAAGAATGCGAGCAACAGGCCATTCTCGAACCTCCTGCGGCGCCAACGGAGCCTCAGCAGCGACATGAGGCGGCCGCAGTCCACCAGCCTCGCTCGCAGCCTCTGTCTCAGGTGTGAGCTCACCCTGTGACTTGGCATGGGCGGCCGGCGTCGCTGTCACACCAGCCTCTCCAGCAGCCGGCGGCGCCGGGTAACCGGCCTGGCTTTCCGCCACCGGTGTACTCTCGGGGGTGAGCGGAACTGGTCCGGCTGGCGCCGTTGGCGGAAGGATCAC
>JBHHTZ010000965.1:0-1611 GCA_046753605.1 Anaerolineae bacterium | reverse complement strand
CTGGAAGCCCTGTGGACCCACTTCCCGGGCATCTACGTGGTCATGCCCTCAACCCCTTACGATGCCAAGGGGTTGCTGAAGGCCGCCATCCGGGATGATAACCCGATCATGTTCATCGAGCACAAGATGCTCTACAAGGAAAAAGGACCGGTGCCCGAGGACGAGTACCTCATCCCGCTAGGCGTGGCAGACGTGAAGCGTGAGGGCCAGGACGTGACCATCGTCACCTATTCGCGCATGGTCTTGCGCGCGCTGGAGGCGGCCGAGATTCTGGCAGAGGATGGCATCGACGTGGAGGTTGTCGATCTGCGCACACTCGAACCGCTGGACATCGAGACGGTTGTCGCGTCCGTGAAGAAGACGGGGCGCCTTGTGGGTGTAACGGAAGCCTATGAGAATACCAGCTTTATCAACGAGGTGCTGACCCAGGTCAACGAGCGGGCCTTTGATTGGCTGGATGCGCCCATGGTGCGTGTGGCCGCCGCCAACGCGCCGGTGCCCCGCGCAGAGGGGCTGGAAGACCTGGCGATCCCCAACGTTCAGCGCATCGTGGAAGCCTGCCGGCGTGTACTGGGCTAGTCGAGGGTGAAGTATCCTTTAGTTTGTGGTGGGGTAGGGGCGAGGCAGGTCGGAGAGCAGGTTCTCTTGCTTCAACATCACGAATCCGACTTGCCTCGCCCCTGCTTTTTGAGGACATCGACGAAATGAAGGTGCTGAGCTGATGGCAAAGGATGTGTTCATCCCAAAGTTGGGGCAGACGGTGGAGGAGGTGACCCTCATCCGCTGGCTGGTGGAGGACGGTGCCCGGGTTCAGCCGGGGCAGGAGATCCTTGAGGTGGAGACGGACAAGGCTGTGTTCTCCGTCGAAGCGCTTGCCGGCGGCTATCTGCATCGGGGGCCTTACGACGAAGGGGACGTGTTACCCGTGCTGACCGTGGTCGGCATCATCGGGGGGAAGGACGAAGAACTCGAACCGCCGGCTGAGCAACCCCCCGCATCGCTTCCCGAACGTCTGGCTGCGACCCCGGCAAGATCGACCCCCACGGACGGTGCGCCGAAGGAGCCGGAAGAGGTGGAACGAGTTTTCGCCTCACCACGGGCCCGAAAGCTTGCCGCGGAGAAAGGGGTGGACCTGTCGCAAGTCACGCCTACCGGCCGAGGAGGCCGGCGTGTCACCGAAGCGGACGTGATGGCCTACCTCAAAGCGGTCCCCAGGGCCACACCTGTGGCACAGAAACTGGCGGAGGAGGCCGGCGTGGACCTGCGCTCGGTGCGTGGGACCGGGCCGGGTGGCAAAATCACTCGCCACGACGTGGAACGGGTGATGGCGGCCCCTGCTCCGCCGGCGGTCGTACCAGCCCCGGCCCGGCCAGAAGCGCAGGTGTTGGCACGCGTGCCCCTCAAGGGCGTGCGCGGCGTCATTGCCGAACGGATGGGTATCAGCGCGCAGACGACGGCCCGCGTGACGTTGGGGATGGAGGTAGATGCGACGGAGTTTGTGAGATTGCGGGATCGACTGAAGGCCAGAGTTGCGGAGGAGTGGGGATTCGCTCCTGGCTACAACGACCTCCTGGCGAAGGTGGTGGCAGCAGCGCTGCGCCAGTTCCCGTA
>JBHHTZ010000964.1:0-1612 GCA_046753605.1 Anaerolineae bacterium | reverse complement strand
GCGGGCGGGCCTGTCGGACTCAGTACCCTGATTATTTTCTCAAACTTCATCATCGGGCTGGGGCATCGTTTTCGGTCGGGAAAGCCCCATTCATGGGGCGCTGTTGTGTAGCCCGCCGATCCATCGACAGGCTCAGGACGTCGCTTCATCGGCGGGCGGGCGTCGGCGGTGATTCGACTGTGCATAAAACCAGGTACCCTGATTAAGTTCTCAAAGTTCATCAGCGGTCCACCACCTGCCGGAACGACTGAAGCATGTCCTGATCCCTGCCGAAGGGTCGTTACTGCGGGCGACACGGTTGACACGCCACTGGGGGGCTGCGCGGCCAGGCCGGCGACCGCCAATGTCAGGAACAGAAGGACCGTTGTGGCCAGAACCAGCAGAATGCGCTGTAACCCGTGCAAGGCTACGGCCGCTTTCCAGATTCCGAGATGTCGATCACGAGGCATGACGTGTGTTGATCTCCTTTGGCACTGACGAATTCTCACCTGTTCAAACGCGGAACACCAGCAAAACGTTCTTCCGGGCTTGGGACGCAAACGGACAGTTGCCCCACCCCTCCAGCCCCGTAACAGGCAAAGAGGAGCGGGGCAACGACGTCGTTCGATGATACCGACCAAGACGTGCTTCAGTCAGCAACGAGTTCTTCGCTACTCAGCATTCTTCAATATCAGTTGCAGCAGGAATCGGTAGGGAACCACGCGTGTCGTAGCACTCAGGTCCAACGTTGAGCCCAGGCCGTCATCCAGCGCGGCTGTGTTCGTGAGCATATCAACGTCGCCGGCGACCTGGACCGAGAAGCGAAGTTCCGCGATCCCGCGCGCCGGCACTTGCCCCGTCCAGCTTACGGTCCGCGAAGTGTCGTCGAACCGGAGCGACCCGCCGTAGCTCGCCTGACCCGAGCCGGCGATGTACGTGACGCCCGCCGGCAGCGGGTCTGTGAGAGTGACGTTGGCCGAGGCGTGGCCGCTGTTGACGATGCGCACCAGGTAGTTCAACACAGACCCCTGGCCAACCTGCGGCAATGCCTGCTTCTCGGAGCGAGTGAGATCGGGGGCCATGATCTGCACCGTCACCGAGCGAGTGATGGATGGGTGCAAGCCGTCGCTGATTGTAGCGGTGTTGACGAGTGCCTCGCCGTCGGTCAGCGGCGGCACGGCGTCCACGCTGTACTCAAAGGCAACCTGGTCGCCGGCTGGCACGGTGCCCTGCCAGCGGACCTCTCTCAGGTCAGCATCGTAGAACGCACCGCCTGTGGCGCTTCCCTCGACGTAGGTCAGGGCCTGTGGGAGCCGGTTCACCACCAGGGTTTGGGCAGCGTCAGCCGTGCCGGCGTTGGGAATCGCGAGCTGGTAGGTCATCCGGCCACCTGGTTCGACCTGGTCGAGGCTGGCCTGCATGGTCACGCCCGACAGGTCCACCGTATTCACCTCGGTCTTGGCCTGACGCTCAATCTGATTGCCAAGGCCATCCTTGATCACGGCCGTGTTCACCAGCAGAGACTCGGCCGGCACCCCCTCGTCGATCTCGGCCTGGAAACGAATCTGCTCTTTGCCCGTGGGCGGCGCGATGCGGACCGCCAGACCATTGTGCACATAGGGCTGATTGTACG
>JBHHTZ010000963.1:0-1621 GCA_046753605.1 Anaerolineae bacterium | reverse complement strand
AATACGCCAATGATCTACTACGGCTGCGAGATTCCCGAAGACCTGTACTTCGACGTGGAACGGGACGTCTGGATCCGCTTCGACGGTGAGACGGCCATTCTGGGGATGACGGACCCCGCTCAGACCCGCTGTGGCAAGCTGGTCGCCGTGCGCTTCAAGAAGGTGGGCCGCGTGGTGCGTCAGGGGAAAGCGCTGGCGACCATCGAGAGTGGCAAGTGGGTGGGGGCGTTTCCTGCGCCCTTCACCGCCGAGATTGTGGAGACGAACGCCGCCGGCTTTGCCGAAGACATCCTGCTGGCCAACAAGGATCCGTATGGCGCCGGCTGGCTGGTGAAGGTGCGCCCGCTGAACCTGGAGGCCGAGCGAGACCACCTGGTCACGGGAGAGGAAGTGGTGCAGCGCTACGTGGCGCGCATCGAAGAGTTGGGAGTACGGTGCTTTCGCTGTGCGGAGTGAACTGGAAGGAGCTGAGGGAACTCGGGGGAACTCCGGGTTCCTCTGAGTTCCCTCGAATTCCTTGAGTTCCCTCGAATTCAGGAGGTGTTGCTGATGCATTCCATCCGTCTACTGGACGTAGGTCATGTCTCACCCATCCGATCTCAAAGCGTTTACCACGCCGTCGCCTACGCTATGACGGAGGACACACCCGACACCATGATTCTTGTGTCCCCCACGGACCCGTACGTGTGCGTCGGCTATCATCAAGACCTGGAAAAAGAGGTGGACCTGGGGTACTGTCAGGCCCACGGGCTGCCGGTGCTGCGTCGGGAGGTGGGAGGTGGCGCCGTGTACCTGGACGACGGACAGGTGTTCACCCAGTGGATCTTCCACCGTGATCACCTACCTCACGCCCTGGAAAAGCGGTTCGAACTATACGTCCGCCCGCTGGTGGAGACCTATCGGGCACTGGGCATCGATGCCTATCACCGGCCCATCAACGACATCCACGTGGACGGGAAAAAGATCGGCGGGACCGGGGCGGCGCAGATGGGCCTGGCCGAGGTGGTTGTGGGCAGCCTGATGTTCACTTTCGACAAGGCCACCATGGCCCGCGTGCTGAAGGTGCCTTCGGAGAAGATGCGCGATAAGATCTTCGAGAGCCTGGAGCAGTACATGACCACCATGAGCGAGCAACTCGACCCGATGCCCGGCCGGCAAGCGGTCAAAGACCTGTACGTCGCGCAGTGTGCCGGGGCGCTGGACGCCGAAATCGTGCCGGGTGAATGGACGGCCGAGGAGGAAGAAATGGCCCGGCAACTGGACGGGCGATTTGTCTCCGACGAGTGGCTGTACCAGAAAGGCGGATTGCGCCAGGTGGGGGTGAAGATTCACGAAGATGTGCGGGTAGTGGAGACCGCGTTCAAGACCCCTGGCGGTCTGATTCGTGTGACTGCCCGCCTCCGAGAAGGACGCATCGACGACCTGAGCATCTCCGGCGATTTCACCCTGCTGCCGGCCTTCGCCGTGGGGGCGCTGGAGCAGGCGGTGCGCGGCCTCAGCACCCGGCGCGAATCCCTGGCCGCGCGCATCCGGGAAGTCTACCGGGCGCTGGGTGTCCAATCCCCTGGCGTGACACCCGACGATTTCACCACGGCAATCCTGACTGCGGCCAACCAGTGAG
>JBHHTZ010000962.1:0-1628 GCA_046753605.1 Anaerolineae bacterium | reverse complement strand
ACGGCGCCGACCTCGACGCGGCCCTGGCCGAGGCCGCCAAAGTTCAGGCCGAAGCAACCGGTATGGCTGCACCGGCCGCGGCGATAGACTGCATGGGGGCGGCGAGCGGCGACACCGTGTCCATGATCTACCAGTGGTCTGGCAACGAGGAAGAGAATCTCAACAAGATCCTCAAGCCGCTGGTTGATGCCTGTGGCATCGTGCTGGAGCCGGAGTCGACCCGCGACCAGTCGCTGCTGGACACCCGCGTGAAAGCGGGCACCCCGCCCGACATCGCCTTCTGGAACGTCACCCAACTGTCGCAGTACAAGGACCAGTTGAATCCGCTGGACACGCTGGGTGTACATGCCGATAACTACGCTGGCTACTGGAAGAACATCGGCACCGTGGACGGCCAGTGGCTGGGCCTGCCGGTCAAGGCAGACATCAAGACCATCATCTGGTACAGCCCGGTGAGCTTTGAGGCCCTTGGCTACACCGTGCCCCAGACGTGGGCTGAACTGGACGCGCTGGTGGAGAAGATGGTGGCCGATGGCAACGTGCCCTGGTCGATGGGCATGGAGTCCGGTGACGCCACCGGCTGGACCGGCTCGGACTTCATCCAAGATGTGCTGCTGGTCAACCAGGGACCCGACTACGTCAACGACTTGATCACCGGCCAGGTGTCCTACAACGACGCCGGTGTGCAGGCGGCGTACGAGATCTACGGCAAGTGGGCGAAGGACGAGAAGTACACCGTCGGCGGCGCGAAGGGGACGCTGAGCACCGGGTTCCTCGATGCCATCTACAAGGTCTTCTCCGACCCGCCCGAGGCCATGATGGTCAAGCAGTCCGGCTTCGCCGGCGGGGCAGTGAAGGACAAGTTCTCGACCTTGGAGTATGGAACCGACTACGACTTCTTCGGGGTGCCGGGCGCACAGGGTGTGCAGGGCGGCTCCGACTGGATGATGATGTTCTCGAACAAGCCGGCGGTGAAGGCGATCGTGGCCTACCTGAGCAGCGCCGACGGTGGCGCGCAGTGGGCCGAGGTCGGCTTCGATCTGTCCCCCAACACCGAGGCAACAGAAGCCTACACCGACGCAGCGTTGCTGAAGAAGGGCGCCATCCTGGCCGGCGCGACCGGCTTCACGCCCGACATCGGGGACACGATCCCCGGTGGGTTCGGCAAGGCGGAATGGAAGGCGCTGGTGGACTTCGTCAACGGCGCCGACCTCGACGCGGCCCTGGCCGAGGCCGCCAAAGTTCAGGCCGAAGCGACGAAGTAGTCGTCACGGGCAGCGAACCCGTCTCTCTCTGGGTGCCCTCACGAAGAAGTGGGGGCACCCAGATTACGTGGAGCGTGAAGCGGCGAGTGTGGAGCGACAGACATCTGACATCCGACACGTGACACCTGACACACGCAGCACGTAACACGCCTGAATTCAGGAGGAGAGCAAAACATGGCCCGAGAAGTTCCCAAGATCATGAAACAGGGTCGCGTAGTGCCCTGGCTGTACGTGGCGCCGGCACTTACGGTGATGACGTTCTTCATCATTTACCCGGCGATCAACACCGTGATCCTGAGCTTTCGCAACAAGGATTCAACGCTCTCGGCAGCGGCGAACTGTGTTACCGGTGAACCGTGCTGG
>JBHHTZ010000961.1:0-1629 GCA_046753605.1 Anaerolineae bacterium | reverse complement strand
ATACCGAGCACGCCATGTGGCTCGGCAAGCAACGCCGGATCGACGTTTCCGCCCTCGCTTAGATCGCCCCGATACCGATGCGGCGCGGCCGTCCCGGTAGCCTCGCAACGGCAGGCAGGACCCGGGTGTCGATAACAAATCGAATTGACCGGTTTATGTACCAGATCAATTGACCGCTTCTGTTGTGGTTGCTGGCTCTGTGGGGAAGTGGTCAGGTCGGCGCAGCCGAGCTGACCACTTATCCACAGAGCGCCGACCGGTCGCGTCGAAGCGGGTCACGCGACCTGCCTTTGGGTGCTCTCGATGGGCGCGCCGTCCTCCGTGTAGCGGGCCAGGCAGCGCGGGCCATGGAAAACGGCCAGGGCGCCCTCGGGGTATTGGTGCACGCGCACGCGCGCCTTGACGTAGTGATGGCGGTGACGGTCGGCCGGGATTTGCAGGCTCAGGCCTTTGTAGCGCACGGTGTTGTCGTTGCCGACGATGCGCTCCTGGTGCACGCACAGGATGTCCGTCAGGCGGCCGGTGAACGGCACGAAGGCGGAGCCGGTGTCCTCGGCCGGGCGGGCGAAACGGGCGTTGTGCGCCGGCCAGAACGTCTCCGCAAGAAACCGGTTGGCGTCTTCCATGGTGCCGATCCCGGCGAGCCGCAGCTCTTGGGGCAGGCGCTTCTGCAAGGTCCCGAACATGCGCTCGGACCGCCCCCTTGCCTGCGGCGAATAGGCTGGGATCAGCTCGATGCCGAGCTGCTTGAGCGCCCGGCCGACCTGGGTCGGGTTGTCCCTGTCGACCTTGCCGCCGGCCGCCGGCGTGTGCCAGTAATGCCCGGCCCGATCGGCATAAAGCGAGCAGAACAGGCCTTTGTCGGCGATCACCTCGCGCAAGCCCCGGAACGTGCTCATCGTGCCCTCCTCGGCGACGAAGAAGCCCGAATAGACCTGCGATGTCGCATCGTCCAGGGTCACGATGAGATCCCACCGCTGCCCGGGAACCCACTCGTGGCTGGAGCCGTCCTGGTGCAGCATCATGCCGGCCATCGGCCGCCGGGGCCGCTTGCGCCGGTGCGCCCCGCGCCGCGGCGCCGGCCGGACCCGCCCGTGTCCCTGCAGGGTCAGCCGAACCCAGTTGTAGCTGCGCTTCAAACCATGATCGCAAACCAGCTTCTCCCAGAAATGCCGGGCCGTGAAATCCCAGTAGCGCGTGTCGAACAGCTCCAGGACCGCCATCACCTCGTCGACCCCGGCGCGCCGCGCCGACGCCCGGCCCAGGCGGCGGTCGTAAAGACCTTCGGCCCCCTCCGCCTCGAACCGGTCGCGATAGCGCCGGAACGTTCGCTCGCTCATCCCCAGGACCTCCGCCGCCTCCAGCTGGCTCAGCTCTCCCCTGTAGGTTCGCCCGTAAACATCCTCGAACTTCATCAATCTCAGTCCCTGTAACCCCTCCGTCCGGCGCATCTAACTCCTCCATAGTTCGGAGAAGTTCTAAAACCGGACAGATCATCTGGTACATAGACCGGTCATACCTCGTGTTAGCGACAAAAGGCTTATCCCGAAGGTTCCGGGAGACCAAAATGTTGATGACAGGGGGGCGGCGGCGTGGTAAGAACAATAAGAGAACATTGCTGCCTGGGAG
>JBHHTZ010000960.1:0-1632 GCA_046753605.1 Anaerolineae bacterium | reverse complement strand
CAGTCTTGCCGGCGCCGGCCTCGCCCGTGACGAAGCACACCTGGCCGTGGCCGGCGAGGGCCTGGTCCAGGAACGTGTCGAGTTGAGACAGTTCTCGTTCGCGTGCGACGAATACCTGTTCCATCGTTGCCTCCACCGGGTTTGGATCCCTGAGATACTGATCCCACTGAGGCTCATGAGAGTTGCCCCCAATCCCGGTGCGCTGAGGTCCTCTCGCACTTCACTTACAACTAAACCTTGTGAGAGTTCACCAAGAGCTTCAGGGGCTGGAGCAGCGCTTCTCAGCCAGGAATGCTCTGAGTGCCAGGGTTCAATGTAAGCGCATCAGAGGTGTTTGCCGGGCCCTCGTCGGTAACGAGGTCAGATGTCAGGAAACGGTGGCCTGGTTGAGGGCCCTATGCGGCGATACTGATCGCGCTCAATTCCTCGCGGCGGGTGTCAAGCGTACGAATCATCTGCTGCACAAGACGAACGGCAGCTTCGGTAAACAATGGTTCCGCGCACTGCTCACAGATAAAGGCGGGGACGTCGTCAATGATCAGGTGATACCCTTTCCGATTTACCGTATAGCTCGCTTGACCAACCTTCAAGGTGCCATGGCAATGCAGGCATTCCATATCGCACTCCTCTAATCCCGTGCTTTACGCGTCTTCCAGTCCGCTTCCCAACGCTCTTCACCAGGCAGGTAGACCGTGATAATTGCCAGATACTCGTCCTTGGGCGAGCAGACCACGTGGACGGGCCGGCCCGCCGCGCCATGGCCCAGCATCAGACAGCTATGACCACGTGCATCTTCAGGATAATCTTCGACAATCTCGCCGTCGAAGATGACCGCGCGGACTTCATCTGGCGTGATCAACTCGTCAGGTGCGTTCATCTCGTCAAGAGCATGGGGCAGGTACAGCATTCGTTTGCCAGCGGCAGCGCGAACGATGTGGACAAACGACTCAGACAATGAATACCTCTTCCGAGCAGTGAGATGTCTGCCGTGGATTATAGCATCTTGACCATCAAGGGGCAAAAAGGTATCCCCGTAGAGCTGAGCCTCCGAACGAAGCCTGCCACTTGCTCAGCTTTACTTTCCTGTGAACTTCGCCGGCCGCTTCTCCAGGAAAGCCGTCACTCCCTCATGGTGATCTTCCGTGGCGCGGGCGAGTTCCTGGAGTTCGCCTTCGTAGTCCAGCGCCTCCTCCAGGTCCACGAGCCAGGAGCGGTTCAAGGCATGCTTGGTCATGCCGATGACTTTCGTGGGTCTCTGTGCCAGTTGGCGGGCTAACTCCATGGCAGCATCCATCAACTCGTCGTGCGGCACGACGTGGTTCACCAGCCCGATGCGCTCAGCCTCCTCCGCGCTCACACGCCGGCCCGTGAACGCCAACTCCATGGCGCGGGCCATGCCCACCAGCCGTGGCAGAAAGAACGTCGAGCCTGAGTCGGGTATCAGCCCCACGTTCACGAAGGACTGAATGAAGCTGGCATTCTCCGAAGCTACCCGCAGGTCGCAGGCCAGGGCCAGGCTGGCGCCGGCGCCGGCCGCAACCCCGTTGATGGCGCCGATCACCGGCTTCTCCATGCGGCGGATGCGGCGGATGATGGGGTGGTAGGTCTGCTCCATGTAGTCGGCGGAGACGC
>JBHHTZ010000959.1:0-1640 GCA_046753605.1 Anaerolineae bacterium | reverse complement strand
GACCCGCCAGCCCATGTCATTCCTCACTCCGCTGGCGCTCCGTTCGGAATGACATATGAGCGGGCGCCGGCTGAGATGCGACGCTCTGTTGCCGGATTATTTTCTCAAGGTTCATCAGCGGTTTGGTGTATGGGAAACGACTGAAGTCGTTACTACAAATAATACTACAGATTATGCCATGTCGCCGGCGCGCTTTGCCAGGGCGTTGCCCAGTATCACGTATCGGAAGTCCTCGCCTTGCCAGGCCCGGAGTGCACCCCACAGTCCGTACAGAGTCCACACCATGCCGATGGCGAACGGAATGCACAGCAGCGCGAAAGAGGCAAAGAAGCCGGCCGGCGGTGCATCGTTATACTGGCTCGGGTTTGCCATGGCCGGAATCAGCGATGCAAACCACACCACAAACCAGCACATTATGCTCACAAAAGTAACAACAACACCGAGCAATTGGTACACCAGGGCCTGCAGTGCCTGAAAGGCCACCCAGGGCGAATCGTCGCGCTTGACCAGCCAGATTACCAGCGCGCCAATGGGTCCCCCCAACCCGCTGGTCACCAGATTGAGGATGATGCTGGCGTGGGCCAGGCCGGCCAGCGTGCGTTCGTCATCTGACAGTTGCATTACTTCAGTTGCCATAAGAGCACTCCTTCTTAGGGCCATAAGTGTCCAGCGAATCAGTGATCAGCTATCAGTAATCAGTGATCAGATTCTGATTACTGACCACTGATCACTGTTTACTGATCACTGTTTACAGATCACTGATCACTGATCACTGATACGGTTCGGCAACTCCAGGTACGTCAGGGTCCAGACCGTGCTGGAGAAGACGGTGTACAGGGCATTGATGGCGGCGAAAACCAGAATAGCCACCAGCAGGAACGGCAGCGCCCCCAGGACTGCGGCGAGAACCGACTTGTGAAAGATGGCGTACATGAAGGCCGCCGGCCCTCCCACGACAGCAAACGCCACCAACCCGATGATGAAATTGATCGCCGCCCACAGCAGCCCAACAATGAACATGATGAGCCACATAGCCGCGACCTGCCCCAGGTTCGCACGGATCAGGGCGTAGCCATTGCGGATGCCGTCCAGGACACCATCGCCGGCCAGTACTACCTGGCGGTAGACGAACTTGATCAGAACGCTCAGCGCGATGGCTATGGCAATGAATATCGGCACGAGAAAGACCAGACAGCACAGCAAGAGAACGACCGCCGGTCCCACGTTATCGGCTTTGGCAGATATGGCGATGGGTACGGCGAACAGAGCCGCCAGGATCATGACTGCCAGGATGACCGGTATGGCAAGGGCAATATCGACGCCGAAGAGCCGCAAGGCGCTCCGCGACCAGCCAATATCGAATCCGTGCCGCACCGTAGGAGACTGTCCCTCCTCGATCTCACCGACCAGACCGATCAGACTGGTGTGGCACACGTACTTGATGACAGCAGCCAGGATCACCAGCGCGATCACGATTGCCGCAACGCCCAGGACCACGAGAATTGAGAAGGCCGGCGGCGCACCGATCTGCCCCAGCGGAGATCGACTACTGTCAAAGCTATATTGCACGCCGTTGCCGCCACCTCCGCCGGCGCTGAAAAGGGCTAGCAGGAACCCGAACAACCACAAAACGCGGTAGC
>JBHHTZ010000958.1:0-1641 GCA_046753605.1 Anaerolineae bacterium | reverse complement strand
GCCGTCGGAGTTCATGAGCACCGGCTTCAGGTCGGGGAAGTGCTCCACCATCCCCTGGGCGGCCTGCTGCACCACGTGGCGGATGGTGCCGGCGTTGTTGTAGCTTGGAATGCCGACCAACAGGTCAGCGTTACCGATGCCGGCCAGTTGCCGGCGGATGTCATCATTCAGCGCAGTCGGATAGCTCATGAATCAGTGCTCCCAAGGCATTCACTCATCAAGGCAACCAGATGGTTCTTCAACACGCTGTAAGAATAATACCGCCGGCCGAGCTGATAATTGTAATCGGTCATCTCAGCGGCCAGCTCGGGGTGGTGAAGAACGCGCCGGGCGAATCGGACACAGCCCCCACCGATGAAGTCGTCGAAGCCGATCACCTTGAACCCTTTGGGCTGGATATCGGTCTTGAAGATTTCGTAGGTGTTTATCACGATGGGCCGGCAATAGTAGACCGTTTCCAGAAAGGCGTTGCCAAAGCCCTCCACAGACGAAGGATATGTGACCAGGTCAGCCTGCTGATAGATGTCGGCCAGGGAGAAGATGTCGCGCCCGTCCGGAGTCTGACCCCGTTCGTAGTCGATGTTGTCGGAGGCAGATAGCATCCGCACGCCCATGATGTCAGCGTACTCGCTCAAGTACTCGGCATACGTGTGACCTTCGTCGCCGGAGGCGTGGGAGACCACAAGAACGCAGTTCGAGTCCAGGCGATGTACCAGTTCAATTGCGTGCTCAATCCGTTTGCGAGGGACGATTCGTGTTGGTTGGAGCACCAGGTGCTCGTCAGAGCTGATGCCGAGCGCCGAGCGGACCCGGCTGGCATGGGCATCCGGTTCGGGCGGAGGCGACTCAAAATCCATCACATTGGGAATGAGCGTGGAACTGTCGCCAGTGCGCAACGCCAACTGGCGGGCGCCAAATGAATTGATAACTACATGATGAATTGAGGGCAAGGCAGGGGGAAAGGCAGCTCGCAGGTAGTCGGCGGCGGCAGAGACGGCAAACCGCTTTCGCTCCCACCAAAAGTCATGGTGGTGGCCAATGGTGGGGATGCCGGTTTCGGCGATCAATTCTGTCATCCCCAGGCCGAGAGGGACGTTCATCGGCAACGAGAGTGCGTTTTCCACCACCAACAGTTCCAGGTCGAAAGTCTGGACGAATTCGTGCAGCTTCTCCTTCAGGTAATACCTGAGCGCGTGAACCTGGCCTGATGTTGTGGACGACCGCGTGTAGCCATTGAACAGACTGGTGCTCAGAGCCTGGATGTCGGGGTGCTGGAAATGGGCTTCCGGCACAAGGAAAGTGCGGTCTTCTGGCCGGTCGGATTCGCCGGCGAAGAAGAAGCACTCATGCCCCATCTCCATCAGGATGCTCGACCATTTGGCGGTCTCCAGAGAGACGCCGTCGGTGCCAGCCAGACGAGTTGATACAAAACCGATTCGGTGCTGTCGGCCGTCCATCATAGCCTGACTCACGTCTCCTCCGGGCGGGGCAGGGGCACGAAGGACGGGTCCCACCACTTGGGTTCGTAGAGCTGGCCATGTTTACCCTCGAAGGTCTCGATCTCCTTGATGACTTTGGCCGGATTGCCGCCGACGATGGTGAAAGGCGGCACGTCCCTGGTGACGACGCTGCAGGCGGCCA
>JBHHTZ010000957.1:0-1641 GCA_046753605.1 Anaerolineae bacterium | reverse complement strand
AGCCAAAAACACCCCACTCCCCCCCTTTATTGAGATGATACGGGGAATTATACTGTTGGCGCGTTCCAGGTCAAGTTTGTCCTATGCTGCACCTTGTATTGTCACAGACGACGACCCCGCCACTGGCGGGGTCGTCGTCTGCGCTTTCTCCTCCTTTGCACGTGCGGACATTATACAATACTTTCCGGCGTTTGGCAAGGGTTTGACAGGGCCGGCGAACTGTGCTAGAATCGAGGCGTCTTGAGGCGGATTCGTCTAGAGGCCTAGGATACTGCCCTCTCAAGGCAGAGACACGGGTTCGAATCCCGTATCCGCTACCAGCAGGCACCTTCGCCGAAGGTGCCTTTTCTTGTTCCGGCTGCGTCCTGGTCGGTAGTAAGCTGGCCAGGGTGATTTGTTCGCAGGCATGTTGTAACTGCTCAGCCGACGGCTGCCGGCGGGTCGTTACCTGACTGTTTTCTCAAGATTCATAAACGGTGCCTACCATTGCAAAGCGACGTCCTAAGCCTGCCGAAGGGTTTCCGCGAATTCATTCGCCAGGCGCGCCAAGCGGCTGAGTAGTAACCGCCAGGCGCAGTGGCTGAGCAGTTACGGCGTATTGTGAAACTCAACTCGAAAGTGAATGTGCACACGTTTCATTTGACTGCTGACGGCCTGTTCGCGGCTGATGTCGCCGGCAAGAGCCTGGACGATGTATCCCAGCATCTGCCGGCGGGCACGTACACCACGCTCCGAACGTTTGGCAAGCAGGGGGTCCTGCGGCTAGGTGCGCATCTGGACCGACTGGAAGAGTCAGCGCGTGTGCTGGGCAGGACGCTGAAACTGGATCGGGGCCGACTGGCTCAGGCCCTGGCCGACGTGCTGGACCGCACAGATTTTCCCGAGTCGCGGCTGCGCATCACCGCCCCGCTGAACGCTCACGGATCGCCAGATATTTACATAACCATTGAGCCGTTCAAAGGGATTGACCCGGAGATCTATGAGACGGGGGTTCGCGTCGCCACAATGCTGATTGCTCGCGCGTCACCGCGAGCCAAGTCCACCGGTTTCATCGTGCCTTCGCGGAACCTGAAGGCCGGCCTGCCCCGCGAAATCTACGAAGTCCTGATGGTGACAGGCGATGGGCAGATTCTGGAAGGCTTTACCAGCAACTTCTTCGCCTTTGTGGAGGGCCGGCTGGTCACAGCGCAGGCGGGGGTTCTGGAGGGGATCACGCGCTCGATTGTTCTGGAACTGGCCGAGGCGTTGTTCTGCATCGAGCAACGTGCTCCCCGCTTGGCTGAGCTTCGGCAGGTCGATGAGGCGTTTATCACGAGTTCGTCGCGGGGTGTGTTGCCCGTTGTGGTGGTCAATGAGCAGGTGATTGGTGATGGCCGGCCCGGTCCGCTGACCCGGCGGTTGCGCCGGCGCTATGACCAGTACGTTGTGGAGGCTGCCAGGCCACCGGCGTAGAGCAGTAGGCGTTTAGACCTCCGAGGTTTTGGTCGAGAACTTCGCTGTCTTCGGGATGCTGGCGAGGTCATGAGGCCTGGAACCTGGCCATTTGCACGGAAAACCTCGGGGGTCTTTTCACAAGGTGATACTACCTTGACAATGGCACATTCAGAGCCTGGCGATTGAAATCGCGGCAACGACTGCGAA
>JBHHTZ010000956.1:0-1643 GCA_046753605.1 Anaerolineae bacterium | reverse complement strand
CCATCATCACCATCTCGGAGTCGAGCAAGAATGACCTGATCCAGCACTACGGCACGCCGGCGGAGAAAATCACCGTGGTCTACGAGGCAGCCGCTGCACATTTCCAGCCGGCCTCTCCCTTCACCGTGACCAATGTGCGTCGGGAATACCATCTGCCGGACCGGTTTCTCCTGACTGTGGGAACCATCGAACCGCGCAAGAACCTGTCGCGCCTGCTAGAAGCGCTGATTCGGCTGCGCGTGGATGACCCAGACCTGCACCTGGTCGTGGTCGGCACGCGGGGGTGGCTGTACGGGGACTTCTTCCGGCAGATTGAGACGCTGGGCCTGAAAGACGCCGTGCACTTTCCGGGGTATGTGCTGGACGCGGATTTGCCGGCAATCTACAGTGCGGCTACGCTGCTGGTCATGGCCTCGGTCTACGAAGGGTTCGGCCTGCCGGTGCTGGAAGCTATGGCGTGCGGCACGCCGGTGGCGAGCAGCCACGCCTCCAGCCTGCCAGAGATCGGCGGGGACGCGGCTTGCTACTTCGACCCAATGAGCGTCGATGACATGACGGCGGCGCTCCGGCGGGCACTGGCGGATGAGGAATTGCGCGCGGAGATGCGGGAGACCGGCCTGCAGCAGGCGGCGAAGTTCTCGTGGGAACGGGCCGCTCGCGAAACCATGGCTGTCTATGAGCGGATCCTATCATGAGCCCGGACGTCCAACTCCAAGTCTGCCCGTCAGTGTCACTTGAGCAACAGCCCACCTTTGTGCTTACTGCGTCTCGACCGTCGCCTGGCGTTTTCGGGGTATGAGTGCAATCAAAGCGCGGAGCACACTGTTCACGGCCTCTGAATCAGGAAAGTACTCGCGCACATCTGGTGCGAGCACCACGGCACCTTCTTCAAGTTTGTAGTACTGCACGACAGTTGTGCCATCAGCCTGGTTAATCTTGACCGTATGTCCTGCATGGTAATCTTCGTAATACTTACCGCGAACACCACCAGTCATACTTGCAAAATCATATTCAGGGCGCATGTCGTCGTTTTCCACATCAACTCGCCTAGAAGTCTGCTTCTTCATATGCCCTCAGTTCCTTTTGGGTTGCCTTGCGGCAACTGATGATTCGAGTATTGGCGCCTCGCTCGGTGTGAATCACAACCAAGACGTGTCCTTGTGCAGAAGTGCCAATGTTGAGGTATCTCTGTTCACCTTCGGAGTGTTCCGGGTCAGCAAACGTCATTAAGAATGGATCACCGAAAACCGTCTTGGCTTCCTCGAAGCTGACTTTGTGCTCATTGAGATTCGCCTTGGCCTTTTCCTCATTCCATTCAAACGTTAATGCCATCCGTATCCCTCTGATTGCGGTAGCACATCCGTTGTTGACCGCGACGACGTTTCGCCGCATCTCGTACTTGGATGAAGTGCTTCGTATACTATCACGCCCAGGGAGGTAATATCAAAGCAACAGTGTGGGCTAGCTAGGTGATCCGAGGCTGCCCAGATTATACGCCAATGCCTCTTTTGGCGTCAAATCGGGAACCAAGGCAAGAGTTGTTGAGTAGTTGGTTGCAGGGCACATGCTGGCTGTCTACAGGAAGTATAGAATAGCCACGACAGTCAGACCCCACAGAACGATGTTGATGATCATGGGTTTGT
>JBHHTZ010000955.1:0-1643 GCA_046753605.1 Anaerolineae bacterium | reverse complement strand
GCTGCCCAGCATGGCCAGGATTTCGCCCGTGCGCGGGTCGATGGCGACCAGGCCGGCGTTGGACACGTCGCGGTCCTCGGCCTGGAGTTTCTTGACGTGGCCGCGCGCCACCTCTTCCGCCAGCCCTTGGAGTTCCAGGTCGATGGTGGTGGTGACTTTCAGGCCGCCTTGGAAGAGCAGGTCGGCGCCGTAGCGATCTGCCAGGAGTTGGCGGACGTACATCACGAAGTGGGGCGCTTTGATGTCGAATCGCTTGGGGGTGTAGTGCAGGGCCTGCTGTTTGGCTCGGACAGCTTCTTCGGCCGTAATGTAGCCCTGGAGGTACATCTGATCCAGAACGACCTCTTGCCGGCGCTTGGCTTCCTGCCGGTCGGCTTCGTCCTGAGCCAGCGGATTGATGGCCGGGAACTGGGGGATGGCGGCCAGCATGGCCGCCTCGGCCAGGCTCAGGTCCTGCACGTGCCTGCCGAAGTAGGTCTCGGCGGCGGCTTCGACGCCGTAGGCCAGGTTGCCGTAGTAGACGGTGTTCAGGTACCATTCCAGGATCTGGTCCTTGCCCTCACGGCCGGGGTAGCGCCGGCTGAGTTCCCAGGCCAGGATGAGCTCCTTTATCTTCCGGTCGTAGGAAGCCTCGATCCGCTCATCGGGGGGGATGATGACGTTCTTGACCAACTGTTGGGTGATGGATGAGCCGCCCTGGATCGGCTGGCCGCGCAGGTTGTTGTAAGCCGCCCGCATCAGCCCGCGCACGTTGAAACCGGGGTTGGTGTAGAAGTTCTGATCCTCCAGGGCGATGGTGGCGTTGATCAGGTGCTGCGGGATTTGCGCCAGCGGCACTACGGTGCGGTCGCCGCCGTGAGGGTCAACGATTTCAAACAGGATGGTTTTGCCGGCACGGTCGTATATCTTGGTCGTTTTGAAGGCTTGCTCGGTGCGCCGGCTAACCTCATCGGGCAAGGGGAGGTCCTGGGTGAAGTAGGCGTAAGCGCCGTAGGCGGTGGCGACGCTGCCCAGCAGCAGGAAAATGGTGGCGAAGAGGATCGCCAGCCCGGCGGTGGTGCCGAGGGCGGCAACCGCGCCGGCGACGACTCCGGTACGGCTGTCTGCTCTCCACCGCAGGCGCTTCAGCCAGGAGACACGGGTGCTGGGGTTCATGCTGGTGGAAATGGTAGCAGAAAGTGGGGTGGCCGGCAAGCGGGTGGAGAACCGCGGATTGGCAGGACCCCGCGGATTGGTCATTGAGGTCGATCGGCAAGGCATTGACATGCACAGCATTTTCTGATATACTAGCTTACGAATCGAGCGCCGGCTCCGGCCTGCCAACGATGGAAGTGCCTTAAGAAGCTGGATTGAAGACGAACGGTTGGTGTCCTTCCCCGCCCGAAGCTGTGGGTCTGCTAACGCCCTCTCCTGTGACTATTCTTTCCTTACCGGAATCACCGACCGGATTCTGATACATCCCGGCCCATAGTTCCTACGCCTGCAACCTGTCCCCGACTGGGAATCCATGGGCAGTCGCCGGGAGTGGAAGATTGTGTGATGATCCTTGTTATTCTCTGAAGCCTACTCACCGAGATGTATAGGAGGGCCATCATGAAGCGCAAACTGTTCGCCGCATTGTCCCTGGTGTTCGGGTTAGTGCT
>JBHHTZ010000954.1:0-1644 GCA_046753605.1 Anaerolineae bacterium | reverse complement strand
CCAGCGGGTTCAGGCCACCGTCCGCATCGTCCAACTGCTGCTGTATCGCCGCGTACTGGTCAGAGATCTCGCCGATCTCGAGCACCGTGGTGCGGTCTATCTTGCGCACGTCGGTGTAGCGGTCATCCTCCGGGGGCAGGATGGCGTTGGTTACCACCCAGTCGAAGTAGGCGCCCTGCCCCGCGCGCCGCGCCCAGTCGGCCACACCCCAGGCGCGGCGGTTGCAACCCGGCGTCTTGGCTGTGTCACAGGTATCCGAGGCGTCCACGTGGCTGTCTACGTACTCCTGGCTCTCGGGCTCGGCGTAGTTCTTGCGGTAGGTCAGGTCCACGATCTCTGCCCCCATCCGCGCCTTGGCCGCGGCGGCGATGGCAAAACGGCGTTCGTCGTAATAATCCACCACCACCGGCGCCCCGGCCACGCCAATCGGTTCGGCGCGCGGGGACCAGGTATAATTGGGATGCCGCAGGAGCTGGTAGTATTTGCCGATAGCCGTGAGCATGTGGCCCCAGGCGTCGCCGTGGCCTTGCGGGTACATCATCGCCGCATCCGCTTCGTCGACGAAACCATCACGGTTCATATCCTTGATGTTGTAGTTGGTGACATAAGCCACCTCGCCGTCGCCGTTGGTGAAATTCCAGGTGAGGCGATTGTAGGTGGGCGCCGCCGCCACCCCGCCCAGCGTTTCATCTCGACCGCGCAAGAGGGCCAGCTCTTCGTCGATGAGGCCGAAGCTGTCGGGCCGGAACTGGTTCATGAAGGCGTAGATGGCCGGGGCGCGTATGCCGAGGGCGCTACCGGTGCCCAGACCGACGGTCGGGTCCAGGGCGTCCATGATGGCGTCGTTGCCCAGCAGCATGTACAGATCGGCAATGCGCGAGGTCACGTTGAGCAGGGCCGCATTGGCGCCCTGGTCGTTCACATTGGAATCGATGGAGAGCTTGCGGCCGCGGTCCAGCACGGTTTCGTAGGCCTCGATCAGGCCCATCTTGTTCAGGGTCTCGGGATCATTGCTGAGGGCCACCGGTCCCTCGTAGCGGGGTCCGGCCTGGCGGATCATATCCACGGTGGTGTTGACCGGGGCGCTGACGAAGTCGTCCACGCGGGCATCGAAAGGATTGAGGGCGGAGGTCACGCGCTTGATCCAGCCGGGGGCGAATTGCGCCCGCACCTCGGACGGCTTGGCCGAGGGATCGCCGGCAAAGGCGCTCGGGCGATACTGGTTGCCGCAGATGGGGTAGCCCGTGTAGCGCATAAGCAGCCAGTTGTCGCGCAGTGTGGTGGGATTGGCGCCCTCGATGGTGATCTCCGGGCCGAGGGTGGTGGCTCCTGGCTCCATGTTTTTCCATGGGCTCCAGGGATATGACGATGGTAGGGTTGTGGGCGAGACGCCCGTATCATCCACCGGTGCGATATACCATTCAAACTCGAAATTATCAGGCCGGCCTCCGAAATCGCCGGTGTGGCGCAACGTCAGCTTTTCGTCGAAGAGATTGTCCGAGTTGATCACCAGCAGATTGCCGCGGTAGGTGCTGTCCTCGCCCAGGTAGTTCTGGGTGCAGCCCACGTGGATGACCTGCAGCGATACGGGCAGGCCGCCCAGGCTGGGGTCGTTGTTGTAGACCAGGGTGATGTAGCCGGCGC
>JBHHTZ010000953.1:0-1644 GCA_046753605.1 Anaerolineae bacterium | reverse complement strand
GCCGGCCCCCTCAGGCGACAGAGCCACTGCCTGCTCCAGAAGCCCCACAGCCTCGACCGGCCGGCCCTGTTCAATTCTGGCCGCCCCCAGGTAGTGGCAGGCCGTGGACAGAGCCTGGCGCACGGGCTCAGTGTCCAGCCCCTGGGTCACAGCTTGCGTGTAGTGGGCGATGGCCTCCTCCCAGCGTCCCTGCTGCCGGGCGCAGTCGCCCAGCAACGCCTCCAGGCTGGCATCGTCCACGTGCAACACGAAACTCTCCGTCGTCGGCTCGTCCCCCAGAGCCTGAGCCTGCGTAGCCCAGGTCCGTGCCTCTTCTGCGTTGCCCCGGTGCAGGCAGGCGGCCGCCGCCAGGTAGTGGGGGTAGCGCAGGTGGGGGAACAACTGGCACGCCTCCTGGGCCACCCGGAACCCTTCTTCGTGATCGCCCGACGCCAGACGGGCCATGGCCAGGTAGGAATAGGCCGTGGGCAGGATGGCGCGGACCTCGGCCGGATGGGCGATGAGGCCCTCCAGTTCGGCAATAGCCTCATCGTACCGCCCCAGGCCCAGATAGGTCTGCGCCAGATGGAAGGGCAGCGCTGGCGCGTCGTCACCGTCGGCCCGCCGTTTCTCCAGCAGGCGCAGATTGCGTTGTCCCTTGGCCTGCAGCAGCACCGGGTCGGTGTAGCCCACGTGATCCACCACGATGTCCGTTCGCATGGGCGTCATACCCTGGGCTAGAAGCGATGGTAGAATGACCTCATGCACGGCGCCTTCGAAGCGGACCTCCGGCCGGTTCTCGAAGAGCCAGGGGTGGAGCACCACGTCGTACAGGACTGGAGGGCCGGCGGCCGGGCTGCGCACCTGGAGGAAGTACGACCGGGCGTGGCCCGAGGTCACAGCCTGGCGGATGCGCTGAGCGTGACCCCGGGGCAGCACCATGTCCGCGTCCAGGTGCAGGATCCAGTCGCCCGTAGCGTGGCGCAGCGCCTCGTTTTTGGCGGCCGCGAAGTCATCCTGCCAGGGGAACTCGATCACCCGCGCACCATACTCCTCCGCAATCTCCACCGTGCGGTCGGTGGAACCCGTGTCCACCACCACGATCTCGTCCACCGCCTGGCCGACGGAATCCAGCAGGCGCGGCAGGTGGGCTTCCTCATCTCGGGTGATGAGGCACAAGCTGACACTGATTTCGGATTTCGGATTTCGGATTTCGGAATCCGAAATGGAACGGAGAGAGGCTTGATCGTCGTGTTCTGAAGCCATCGAAGGAGCGAGGCGCAACATCTGGTGCTGCGCCAGGTCGCGTCGGGCGCGCTCCAGGTTGGCCCGGGCGTTGGTGTTGAAGGGGTTGATCTCCAATGCTCGCTCATAGTGCCGGGTCGCCTCGGCGAAGTTGCCCAGGCCGGCATACAGCGTGCCCAGGTTGTTGTGCAGCCGGTCCTCGTGGGGTGAGATCTCCAATTCAGCCTGATAGGCTTCCACCGCCCGGGCGTAATCCCCCAGTTCGTAGTAGCAGATGCCCAGGTTGGTGCGGGCACCGGGTAGCGCCGGGTACAGGCTTAGCGCTTCCTCGAACGTCTGGATAGCTCGCCGATACTGCCCGTCGCGGAGCAACTCCGTGCCGTGGTCTGCCAGAGCCTGGGCCTGCCGCCTCTCGTGCTC
>JBHHTZ010000952.1:0-1645 GCA_046753605.1 Anaerolineae bacterium | reverse complement strand
TCGAAGAACCAGGCCACGTTCCTGACGCCGCCGGCCGTCCCCATGGACTCCTTTTCGACCGAGTAGGTGATGTTCACTCCCCACCTGCTCCCATCGCCGAAGTGGTTGATCACCACATCCGGCAGGTGATACAGATTGATGATCAGGTCTGTAACCCCGTACTGTCGCAGCCACTCGATGGTGTGCTCCAGAACGGGCTTCCCGCCGACACGCACCATGCACTTGGGGATGTGCTCGGTGAGGGGCCTGAGGCGGGCGCCCTGGCCGGCGGCGAGGATCATGGCTTTCATGGCTTATGGCTGATGGCTGATAGCAGATAGCGGATTGAGTTGACCCGTCATCGGATTTGATGTATACTATGCGTAACGAAACATGGTGTTAGAATATAAGGTTCGCGTCGATGAATATAACAGGACTGGGTCAAAGAGAAGCCGAGTTTCTCTCTAAGCTATCCCAACGCGGAGATATCATCTTCACGACCCGTCAGGCTCAGGAATTCTGGGGAGAGCCGGCGGTGGCGTGGGCGGCTCTCAATCGCCTGCAGCGCAAGGGATGGATTCAAAGGCTGCAGCGCGGCCTTTACATGGTGGTACCGTTGACAGCCGGACCTGATCGCCAATGGGCAGAGGACTCCTTCGTCATCGCCGGGCATCTCATCCAGCCTGCGGCTATTGCTTACTGGTCGGCCCTCCACTATTGGAATATGACAGAGCACATCCCTCAAGTTGTCTTTGTTCAATCCACCACCCGCAAACACAAGAGGCAAGCGCTCATTCTGGGCGTGGCTTATCGGTTTATTCAGATCACAGAAAGCAAGTTCTTCGGCGTGATCACCCAATACCGGAATGGCCAACCGTTCCCGATCACCGATCGCGAGAAAACGCTCATTGACGCTTGTGATCGCCCCGATCTGTCGGGAGGCATCGCGCTTGTATCTCAGGCTCTGAAAACTTCCCTGGAGCAACTTGATTGGGAGCGGCTGGATGATTACCTGGCCCGTTTCGACTCAGGTGCAGTCTACAAGCGCCTGGGCTACTTGATTGACGTGGGGGAACTAGCCATCCCAGAGCGTGACAAGCGTCTGGAACGCTGGCACGCCAGACTGAGAAGCGGCATCTCGCCCCTTGAACCGGGCGCCGGTACGTCAGGCCGCATCAACTCTCGCTGGCGGCTCAGAATCAACATTGAGGGAGATTTATGATCCCCGAAGCCGAACTACGAGGCCTGGCACACCGCTGGAACGTTGACTTGATGCTGCTGGACCTGGATTACAGCCTGGGATGCTTTCTCGCCGGACTGGGCCGACACGGCCTGACAGGCCGTTTGCGCTTCAAAGGCGGAACATGTTTGCGCAAGTGCTACTTTCCTGACTACCGTTTCTCCGGATGACATCCATCAATTGCTCAAGCACGGCGTTGCGCTGTCTGCGGTGGCGCCCGTCCTTCCCGTCAAATTCGGAGCGAAGGGCATGAAGATAGAAGAGGTGCGTGTTTCGGACCTGCAAGCGAGGCGTACCGAATTCGAGGCTGACTGGCAGCGTCGCCTCACCTATCTGCTGCCGCGCTCACAGTCCGTATCGTTTGAAGACGCCTGGAAGACAGTGATGCGGGTCATCAGGCAAACCGCGAAATAGGATTTTGGAAGT
>JBHHTZ010000951.1:0-1645 GCA_046753605.1 Anaerolineae bacterium | reverse complement strand
TTGGCGCTCACCCAGGCCGAACTCCGCGCCCTGCGCGCCCAGATCAACCCCCATTTTCTGTTCAACGCGCTCAACACGATTCGCTATTTCGTGCGCACCGATGCGAAGACCGCGCGCCGGCTTCTGCTCAACCTGTCCGAGGTCTTCCAGCGCGCCCTGCGGTCAGGAGAGTTCGTGCCCCTGCGGGACGAACTGAGCTACGTTGAGGCCTACCTGGCCCTGGAAAAAGCCCGCCTCGACGAACGCCTGCAAGTAGAGTGGTCCGTCGGAGCGGAAGCCTGGCTGGATCACCCGGTGCCCACGCTTATCCTGCAGCCGGTGGTGGAAAACGCCGTCATTCACGGGATCGCCAGGAAACCCGAGGGCGGGACGGCGAGCATCACCGTCGAACTGGTGGACGGCGACCCTTCGGCAGGCTCAGGGCAGGTTCTTCTGCTTCGAGTGGAGGATGACGGCCCAGGCATCGCGACTGCTCGTCTGGAGGAGGTTCTGGGTTCGGGGCAGGCAAGCAGGGTCGTGAGCCCGTCGAAGGGCGGTGCGGTCATCGGGCTTCGCAACATTGATGGCCGGCTGCGGGCACTGTACGGGGAAGAATACCGGCTGGTCGTTGAGTCCGAAGTCGGGCGAGGCACGCGAGTGGAGATCAGGATTCCAGTTGTTGGGGATTAGAGATTGGGTATTGGGTATTGGGTAGTGGGTATAAGTGCCAATACCCAATATCCAATATCCAATACCCAATACCCAATATCCAGTCCCTGGAGGCAGACACCATGCAGATTCTCATCGCCGACGACGAAACGCCGGCCCGCGGTGAACTGCGCTACATCCTCGAAAACCTGGTGCCGGAGGCCACGTTCTACGAAGCCACCAATGGCCAGGAAGCGCTGAACTTGATCGAGAGGGAGCCCATTGAAGTGGCCTTCCTCGACATCAACATGCCCGACGTGGATGGGCTGGCGGTGGCGGCAACCATCATGGACGGCCCGCAGCCGCCGCTGATCGTGTTCGCCACGGCCTACGATGAGCACGCCGTGCGGGCTTTCGAACTGGCAGCCCTGGACTACGTGGTGAAACCCTTCGACGAACGCCGGCTGGCGCAAACGGTTGAGCGCATTCGCCAGGCCCTCAACGAGCGCGCCACACTGACCCAAAGACAGACGGCCCTGCGCGAGTACCTGCTGAGCACTGTCCCTACCGCTGGACTGACGAAACTGTGGGGCAAGCGAGAGAACGAAACGCGGGTGCTGATAGACTACGCAGACATTCTGTGGGTCGTAGCCGAGCTCAAGAAGGTGTACGTGCACACCACTGCCGGCGAAAAACTCCCGGTACGCTACACCCTCAAAGAACTCGAACCTCGCCTCAGCCGACACAACTTTGCCCGGGTTCACAAGGGCTACCTTGTCAATCTCGATCACGTAGCCGAGGTTGTGCCGTGGTTCTCCGGCACTTACCTCATCCGCATGGCCGACGAAGCGCAGACGGAGATACCCATGTCAAGGCGCTATGCGGCGCATTTGAAGAAGGTAACCGGATGGCGGTGATTTGTGTGGCTGCTCATGCCGCTTATCCTTCTCTTCCAACCTCTTGTCGCCGACCTGTTCCAACCAGCGATTGATTGTGATAGAATGGAATCGAACAGGAG
>JBHHTZ010000950.1:0-1646 GCA_046753605.1 Anaerolineae bacterium | reverse complement strand
CCATAAACCGCCCAGGGTGGTATAATGCAATCCAACAGTTGAACCCAAAGAAAAAAGCCTCGCGGCTGGTCTGAAGCCCGAGGCATGACCTGGCGCAGCGCGGGCGCCAGGGTACACACAGTATAGCACAGGCGCCCGTCCCGCGCAAGCAGGGACGGGCATTTTGCTTTTCTCAGCGCCGGCCTGCTCTTAGAGTCACCGCTCCCCCGATGGTTGTTCTTGAAGAGGCAAGAGATCGCTTATGGCTGAACGTACACCTATTGGCATTATCACGCCCGCAGATGCCCACACCATCCTCAGCCTGCGACTCCTGCTAGCCCGGGCCGCCAATAACGACAGCCTGGCCTGGTGGGACGACGAGTCCCTCACCTCCCATGCCGGCTTCCTCCTGGAGCGCGTCTTCCCCACCGCGCCCGCCCTGGCTGCCCGCAACCTGGCGCTGCACGCCGCACTGGCGCGCCATCAGGCGGCCTGTCCCGCCAACGGCAGGGCGCTTCATCTGTACCGACTCGACCCGGATAATCGGGACAAACTCGCCCTGCGCTTTGCGTCCCTCCAGCCCATTCTGGCGCCAGATCAGTCCATCACGACAATGGACGCACTGAGCCAACACCTGCTAGGTCTGACAGGTGAACCGAGGACTTACACCGTCGTCCGACGCACCGATGCCGGCGGCTTGCAGATCGAGATTCCGCCCGGCCCGGCCGGCCTCTCCCCCATGGTACATCGAGCAAAGACCCTGGCCTGGGCCTATCTCGAAGGCGCGCCCGGCCACCCGGTGTTCCCTTTCTGTGTGGAGGCCGTTCGGCCTGGATCTCCAGATCCAGGACGGAGATGGGAGTGAGCATCCACCTGCATGGAGTGAAGGCTTGACTGAATCACCCGAGCCCATCTACACCAGTCGCATCATCAAGGCCAGCGCCTTGATCGCCGACACGAGGGTCCTGCTGACCGCGTGGGACCCCCAGCAGTCCGTGGCGGAGAACCTGGACCGGGTGCGCCGCGAGAACATCTTCGGCAAAGCCTCGCGCAAACGTGTCCAGGATATTCTGAAGATCTTCCGCCAGCGATACTTCGACGATCCTGACGTCGGCACCACCCTGGTTATGCTGGCCCAGGAGGGCGCGCCGGCCCAGTGGCTCGACCCGCTGCTCTACTTCTACTCGGCCCAGAACGACCGCACGTTGCGCGATATCGTCGTTGAGGTGCTCTACCCCCGGCACCTGGCCGGCTACACCGACCTGCC
Organism: Anaerolineae bacterium; assembly: GCA_046753605.1. Lineage (GTDB taxonomy): Bacteria > Chloroflexota > Anaerolineae > Epilineales > JAANWY01 > JBHHTZ01. The sequence continues at coordinate 400 of JBHHTZ010000950.1, read as the reverse complement.
CGTCGAGCACGTGGTGCGCGCCATCCGCAACTGGGTGGCCGAGGGCAAGACCACGACACCCTGGGGCGACAAAACGATCCTACGGGTGGCGCAAAATGCCATGGCCGCGCTGCGCGACTTCGGCGTCCTGCAAGGCATCAAACACAAGCGCATCGCCCCGATCTACCTGCCCACGCCGGCCTTCGCCTTGATCGCCCTCTGGCTTCAGCAGCGCGAACGCGCCGGCCACCTCGTGCTGAGCAGTGACGATTGGAAGCTCTTTTTCCTCCCCGTGGAAGGGGTGGAGCGCTTCTTTATTGAAGCCCACCAGGAACATCTGTTGACCTACCAGGCCGCCGGCTCGGTCGTCCGCATCGAGTTCCCGGCCGACACACTGACGGAGTATGCCCATGTCCTCCTT
>JBHHTZ010000949.1:0-1648 GCA_046753605.1 Anaerolineae bacterium | reverse complement strand
CCGGACGTCTGGGATCGCTCCCGAAGGTTTCATCAGCCCGATCGAACATCCGAGCGATCACGGAGGAGAAAGCGAGACCTCACGCATGCTGTGGATTCGCCCTGACCTGGTGCGTGAGGACAAGCTGGACCGCTTCCCTGTAGCCACGCTCCGGGTACCAACTCTATCCCACGTTCACTTTGTGCGCCCGTGGCATCATTACGTCCCAGCGAGTGCCGGCGGAGAAACGCGTGCTGCATCGGCTGAGAAAGGGCAAATTCTCCTGGAAGCCTACGCGGAAGGGCTGGCCGAACTGTTGGTAGAACTATCACAGGTATCTTACGACGACCGCTTCCCCTCCTAGTACCTCGTCAAATAAATTCTGATGGGTGAGCTTCACCAAACACACCTACCCTCAGAAACAAGGAGGAGAATATGGCGAAGATATATGTGGTGGACTTGACCCAGGCAGAGACAGAGCAACTCACCGAACTAACCCAGAAAGGCCGTCCCGGTGCCCGTAAGATCAAGCGCGCCAACATCCTGTTGCTTGCGGATCGTGGGAAAACCGATAGCGAGATTGCCACCACTCTCCGCACAAGCATTCCCACGGTGGAACGCATCCGACGGAAGTTCGTTGTCGGAGGGCTTGAGTTTGCACTGAACGAACGCTCCCGTTCAGGACGGCTTCCCAAGATAGGGCAAAAGGTCGAGGCGATCCTCACCACACTGGCCCAAAGTGTCCCGCCCCACGGTCGGAAGCGATGGACACTCCAACTGCTGGCCGATCGCTTAGTGGCATTGACACATCTGGAATCTATCTCGTATGAGAGCGTGCGACAAGTGCTAAAAAAAACGGCCTGAAGCCTTGGATACGCCAGAAATGGTGCATCCCCACCGTCGTGGGGGCCGAATTCGTCTGGCGGATGGAGGATATTCTGGACTTGTATGCCCAACCCTATCAGCCAGATTGGCCCGTGGTCTGCTTCGATGAACTGCCCTATCAGTTGATCAGCGAGACCCGTCAGCCCTGGCCGGCTCAACCAGGACAGCCCGCGCGCTATGACTATGAGTACCGTCGCGAAGGAACGTGTAATCTGTTTGTCTTCGTGCAACCCTTGGCTGGCTGGCGGCATGTGAAGGTCACCCAACAGCGGACTCAACAGGACTTCGCGCTGTGTATGCAGGATTTGGTGGAGAAACACTTCCCACACGCGCGTAAGATCCGAGTCGTGCTGGACCATCTGAACACGCATACGCCGGCTTCCCTCTACGAGACGTTTGCCCCCGAACAGGCACGGCAATTGGTGCGTAAACTGGAGTTCCATCACACTCCCAAGCACAGCAGTTGGCTGAACATGGCGGAAGTGGAGATTTCCGTCTTGCACAAACAGTGCTTGGATCGGCGTTTGGGCCGGGTCGAGAGGGTGGCCGGGGAAGTGCTTGCTTGGGAAAGGGAGCGCAATGAGCGTCAGGCTACCATCGATTGGCAATTCACCCTGACCAAGGCGAGGGATAAGCTCAAGCGGCTGTACCCCGTTCGCTCAGACTGAAAGGTACTCAGATACCACCTATCCAAGCAGGTTTTACCCATCAAAACTTTCTTGATGAGGTACTAGTACTTCCCGGCAGAAGTCGTGTTGCAGTGGAAGGAGGACAGTCGGTCGGG
>JBHHTZ010000948.1:0-1653 GCA_046753605.1 Anaerolineae bacterium | reverse complement strand
CAGACGCAACTTATGGACGATGCCGGCGAGGTCTCCGGCACATCGGCAATCCTCCGCGACATCACGCAGCGGAAGGAACGAGAGGAAATCGTCAATGAAGAGCGGGGACGCATTGCTCGCGATCTGCATGACGGCTTGGCCCAAAACCTGTACTTCCTGGCGCTCAAGACCGACTTGTGCCGTAAGCTGCTTGACCAGGAGCCAGCGCGAGTGCATCAGGAACTGCGAACCATCAAGCAAAGCTTGCAGGATAGCATCGAAGATGTCCGAAGCACCATTTTCGCTCTGCGCCCCATGGACCTGCGCCGGTTGGGTTTCTGGCGCGGGACGCAGCAGTTCATTACAGCCTTCGGCGAGCAACATACGTTGAAGATCGATTGGCGGGTGAGTGGAAACAAAGAAGACCTGCCATCCAGCCTGGAGCCCACACTCTTCCGCCTGATCCAGGAATCTCTAAACAATGTCGGCAAGCATGCCAGCGCACACCACGTCTGGATCGATCTCGTACTGGGTCATTCGGATCGGGTCGGACTGACGATTCGGGATGACGGACAGGGATTTGTAGTGGAGCGCGGGAATGGGGCCAACCCGTTGTCAGACGGTTCGATGAGTCCAGGACGGGTCTCGGGCGATGGCCTGGGTTTCCCGGATGGACGCCGCAACGGGCTTGGCCTGATCCAAATGCGTGAGCGAGTGGGAGCACTGGGTGGAACCTTCGAGGTCGAAAGCCAGGTCGGGCGTGGAACGACGGTGTCAGCCTGGTTGCCCGTCCCTGAGCAGAGTGAAGGGGCACGATCATGAGTCGGATTAGAGTATTGATTGCGGATGATCACACGATGGTGCGCCAGGGTCTGTCGCAAATCTGCGAGGCCGAACCAGACATGCAGGTCGTGGGACAGGCCGCCGATGGCCGCCAGGCGGTGCTCCTCGCCCGAAGTCTTCATCCGGACATCGTGGTGATGGACATCAACATGCCTGGCCAGGATGGCGTGGAAGCGACAACAGTGATTACGGCCGAGAATCCGAGCATTGGTGTCATCATCCTGACCATGTATCGGCAGGATCAGTATGTGTTCGAAGCCATCAAGGCCGGCGCTCGGGCGTACCTGTTGAAGGATGCCGACTCGGAAGAGCTGTTGCGTGCCATTCGGGCAGTGGCCCGGGGCGAAGCGCTGCTTGATCCGAGCATTGCCGGCAAGATGATTGAGGAGTTCAAGCGGCTGCAAGAGGACGCATTGCTGGCCGAAGGGCTGACGCCCCTCACCGACCGAGAGCAGGACATTCTTCGCCTGGTCGCCCAGGGCCACGATAACCAGGCAATCGCAGACCAGCTCTATCTGTCAGGAAAAACCGTTCGAAACCGCTTGTCGATCATCTTTGAGAAACTCCACGTCAACAACCGGACCCAGGCCGCGCTCTACGCCCTGCGGCGGGGACTCGCCTCACTGGACGACACGGCTCCGTGACGCGAAACGGGAAACGTGAAGGGGTGGAACGTGAATCGCCCTCACGTTTTGCGTTTTACCCACGCCGGGACATTTGTCCCTTGTGACGGGTAGAGATGTCCCTACTACCCAGGCCCTCCAAGAAGTACAATATCCACAATACTCGAGTCAAATCAACATTCGCCTGGGAGGGTCAAGTTCATGAAAA
>JBHHTZ010000947.1:0-1663 GCA_046753605.1 Anaerolineae bacterium | reverse complement strand
CCTCGACCCATGGCCCGACCACTTTGGCCCCCTCGACGTCCACCGCCACGCCGACCTTCGTGCCGGGCACCACCCCCACATCAACGCCCGCGCCCGGCGCAACACCGACGGCTACCACGACGGCGACACGAACCTCCTCGCCCGCACCAACGGCCACAGCGACGGCGACACGCCCCCGGCCCACCGTCACACCCAGCCCAACGCCGAAGCCAATTCCGTCGGGCGTGTGGACGCCGGTCATCGGTGTGCCGCCGGTCGATCTTTTCGACGTGTTCTTTGTCGAGGTGGCCGGCGCGCCGGCGGGACCATCGGTGTGGGCCGTCGGTGAACAGGGCGCGATCCTGCACTCAACTAACGGCGGGGCCAACTGGACGTTCCAGGACAGCCAGACGCAGGAAACGCTGCACAGTGTGTATTTCCTGGACCAGCGAACGGGGTGGGTCGTGGGCGACAACGGGACGATCCGCCACACCACCGACGGGGGCGAAACATGGCAAGCCCAGGCCAGCCCGATCACTGACGAGAGCCTGGTGGCCATTGCCATGACCTCGCCGGCCAACGGCTGGGCCCTGGGCGCGGACGGCGCCGTTCTGCGTTGGAACGGAGCGCGGTGGGTCATCCAGTCCGATACCAGTTACAGGTTCACAGCGTTATCCCTGAGCTCCGATGACGAAGGCTGGGCCACGACGGCCGAAGCCGACACCATCGGACGCATCGTTCGCCTGGCCGGCGGCCAGTGGGCGCCGACTGCCTCTTTCCAGGGGTTGTACGACATCCACGTGCCGGCAGTTGGCCAGGGCGACGCCCCGAGTCCATCGAGGGGGTGGGCCGTGGGCAGCCGTGGCACGGTCGCCCGCCAGTTGGAGGGCCGGTGGGAATACGTGTCACGGCCGCCCACGGGCGGCCAGGCGCTGTACGCCGTGCACAGCCTGGCATGGGATCGCGCCTGGGCCATGGGCACGGGCGGCCTGATGTTCTACTACAACCATGACCGCTGGGAGAACAAGACCGACTCCCGCGTGACGAGTCGCACCATTCGCGCTCTTCGCATGACTCCCGATGGCCGGCAGGGCTGGGCAATCGGCGAAGCCGCGCCTGACAGCGGGACAATTCTGCGCTATCTTGCCGGTCCATGAGAAGGGGAAACAGGTTGTGTCGTAGTAACGACTTATGAAGTTTGAGAAAACAATCGGGGCATCGCAACGACCAACTACATCTCAGCCCACGCACATATGTCATTCCGAACGGAGCGTTAGCGGAGTGAGGAATCCCTGCTACCTTGCAAGAAAGGACAGGACTCGTTGGTAAGTGAATCACCACCCTCGAAGAGAAGATTGGCTTCTTCCCCAGCGGAATCCACCTTTTTACGTACGGTCTCAGGGATTCCTCACTTCGCTGGCGCTCCGTTCGGAATGACATACGAGCGGGTGCCGGCTGAGAAGCAACGCGCTGTTACCGGATTGTTTTCTCAAGGTTCATCAGTCGTTCAGGCCATCAAAACGACTGAAGTCGTTACTACGACTACGGGTCAGGAATGTCAACTGAAAGCTGATGAGAGAGACCACACCCAGGCCGGCCGCCGCAAAGCGTAACGGCCATCCACCCGACCAGTTGCGCAGGATCGACGACCATCTCTGGTCGCTCGTCATCCACCCTTCGACGG
>JBHHTZ010000946.1:0-1663 GCA_046753605.1 Anaerolineae bacterium | reverse complement strand
GTTGAGGTAGTAGGCGGCGTTGCTGATGGCCCCCAGGGGGTTACGCAGCTCGTGGCCCATCGCGCCGGCCAGTTGGCCCAGCGTGGCCAGCTTCTCCTGGCGGATAAGTTGATCCTGAGCATCGCGCAGCTCCTGGGTGCGCTCTTCCACCATCTCCTCCAGCCGCTCGGAGTATTCCTCCAGCGCCTCCTCCGCCCGCCGGCGCTCGGCAATCTCGCCTTCCAGAGCCTGCGCCTGTCTCTCCAGCCATTCCGCCTGTGCCCTGAGCGTCACGTCATAGGCCACCAGCACCTCCAACAGGGGGAGGTACCCCCGTTGATCACCGATGGAGCTATCGGGGATCTCCTGGGCCAACTGCTTCAGCGCCAGGGTGTGCATCTCGGCGATGTCTTCGATGTCATGTCGAGTCGCCACGAGCTCCTTACCCAGGCGGTAGGCTTGCTCCAAAAGCGCCTCTTCGGGGTTGAGGAAATAGCTTCTCAGAAGCTGCGTGTACTTTTCCTGGAACTGGCGTTTCATGCGATCCCCTCCCTGTCACAGCCGACCAAAACCAGTGCGTCGTCGTTGGACCGGGCGTATTCGGCCAGGATTCGGCGGGCGATACGGACCGGATCGGGATACAGGATGTGGATCAGGCTCTGGGCGTTGAACGTGCTGCGGATGCCGTCGGAATAGATCACTACGATGTCGCCGGGCCGGTAGTCAAAAGAGGCTGGCCTGAACCGGGCCTGGCCTGCGCCGGCGATGCCCGGTTCCCCCGCAAAGTGGAACACCCGCGCCTGGGTTGCCAACTGCAACTCGACGTTGCCGATGCCGCAGGCTTCCAGGCAGGCCCGCGCTTTGTGAATCACGGCGATGGTCAGGGCCGCACCCACCGTATCTGCCAAAACTTCCTCGACGGAACGGAGCATCGCTTCCAGTGGCAGGGGCACGCACTCACCCAGGCGCGCCACGGCGACCTGCGCGGCGTGGGCCGCCCTTTTGGAATGGCCCAGCCCGTCCACCACGGCCATAACGACCCGCTCGTCGTCTTCGTAGGTAAAGGCCTCGTCCCCACACCAGGGGTTGTGGTGAAAAGACCTCCTGGCCACACCAAACCGCATCACGCCCATTTCCTCGCGATGATGGTCGTTCCACGGCCGACCTCAGATTCGATGTGGAATTCGTCCATCAGCCTCTTCGCCCCGGGCAGCCCGCCACCCAGGCCGCCAATGGTGCTGAAACCATTCTGCACAGCTCGATCGATATCCGGGATACCCGGCCCCTGATCTTCACACACCACCTCCAGCCCGCGCCGCTGCCCCCGAAAGACAGCCCGCAGCGTGACGGCGCCGCCGTCGGCAGCGTGCCACACCAGGTTGTGGGCCAGTTCGGAGACGGCGGTGGCCACTTCCATCTTTTCGGTCACGTCAAAACCCAGCCTATCTGCCAGGGTCATTGCCGCCCGACGCGCCCGGTTGGCGTCCATCTCTTGCCGGACGACGATGAGCTGTGCGTCTTCCGTCATTCCGTCATTCCTATCGTTACAGTCGTGCCCCGGCTAGGGCGGGATTCAATGTGGAAGGAACGCACCAGTCGCCGGGCGCCGGGCAGGCCCGCTCCCAGGCTGCCGGCCGAACTCCAGCCATCCGTCATCGCCAGCTCGATGTCGGCGATGCCGGGG
>JBHHTZ010000945.1:0-1664 GCA_046753605.1 Anaerolineae bacterium | reverse complement strand
CGTAACAGGGGGTTGACAAGCGCCTGTGTTACGGCTATAATGTGCGCAGTTGGCTTAACACAACAAAAAGCCTGGTAGGTGTCTACCAGGCCTGGGCCACGCGCTGATAGTGCCAGCAGCGTAGCCAGGGGGATTGTAACACACTCCCTGATGGGGCGTCAATCACCCCCTTGCTGGCATTCAGCAGGGGGTTTTTTCGTTTCGGGCAACGGACTTGCCTTTTTTGCAGTCGGCAGCCTCAGAGCGTGACCACAAGATGTAGTACCCTCAGTGGTGCTCACCACAAGATATAGGGGTATACGGGGTCAAGGCCCAGTCGCGTCGGGCAACGTCCTTTGAATCCGTTGGTCCAGGTTCGAATCCTGGCTCCCCAGCCTTTTTGCATCTCGAATTCTTTCCACCCAGAGCCAGTTTGTCCACTTCTGCGTCATTATCTGCGTGAGGGCGACGGCGAGCCTGCTGGCAGCCCCCCTTTTGCAGATCTCCCTGTCCCCAGCCGCCTTGCCCATACGTGCTCGCAGACTTTTCGCCAGTGTGTCACGGTTCGTGACCCAGTTCAATGAAACGCCCAGTCTCAACACCAGAACGAGTTCAGGTTCGCTCAATGACGGACGCGGTACGCCGGCTCCCCCCCGCATCGCTTCTTGTGGCTGTCGTGTTGCTGTTCCTCGGCGCGCTGGCATCCGTAGTCCGGCCGGCCTCCTCCACAGCCCAGGCCGGGTCGCCGTTTCCGCCCACAGGCACCTGGTACACCTACGCCAACGGCGATGACATCCTGGCGCTGGCGGTGGAGGGGGATGTGCTGTGGGCCGGCACGCGGGCCGGCGGCGTCGTCCGGTGGAACACGACCGCTGGGACCTTTGTCCAGTTCCTGAAGCCCCAGGACGGTCTGGCCGGCAACACCGTCCGCGACATCTTCATCGATTCGCAAGGCAATAAGTGGTTCGCCACCGACGGCGGACTGAGCGTGCTGAATGACGCCGGCACACCCGACAAGGGCGACGATCAATGGTGGACCATGACCCGCGAGACCACCGGCGGCCAGTTGCCCTCCAACCGGGTGACGGCCATCGCGGTGGACGACGCCGGCTACTTCTGGATCGGCGCCGCGCAGTACTGGGATGCCGGCGAGGGCGAATATGCCGGCGGCGGGCTGGTAAAGCTGGACACCAAAGGCACGCCGGATCCAGGCGATGACGAGTGGCTCCACACCTACACGCTGGAAGACACCATGCGCCGTCGAGGCGAGGAGATCATCCTGGGTCTGGCTTCCAACAACATCACGGACGTCTTGCCCGTGGCCGGCAATCGGGTCTGGGTTGCGACGCGCCCGTTAGTCCTCTTCGATCGGTCCCTGTCCATCCCACAATGGCGAGCGCGGTTTGGTGGGCTTAGCCGGCTGGAGCACAGCGGCACCCCCGATCCGGCCGATGACCACTGGAAGACCTGGAACTGCGAAAACGGCGGAGAATTCGCTTGCACGATGACGCAACTGCGCCAGGACGCCGCCGGCTACGTCTGGGTTGCTACCGAAGGCCGGGGGCTGATGGCCTTCCCTCACGATGCCAGCACGCTGGACGCCGACAATAACGTCTTCACGAAGGTCGATGGCCTGGAGTCAAACTACGTGGATGCCATCGCTTTCGGTCCGCAAGGCGATCCCG
>JBHHTZ010000944.1:0-1668 GCA_046753605.1 Anaerolineae bacterium | reverse complement strand
CCAGGGACATGAAAAGCAAAACCGAATATGTTCGAACTGATCGTGTGGCGGACATCCGCAAACAGATCGCAGCTTACAAGCGGTTCAAGAATCTGACCGAGGAGTGGATCGACCTGAGCATCGAAGCATCAAAACTGAACATGCTCAAGGACAAGAAGAAGGGATCAAAGTAGCGGAGAACTCGGGACTCTCAAGTGCTAACCTGATAACTAAAGAATGACCTTCCCCCGCTTTCGTGGACACCCAAATCGGGTACAATCGTACCCAGGAGGAATGTCTGATGAAGCGAAAAAGGTACAGCGACTCATTCAAGGCGGAGGCTGTGAACCTGGTCAAGACGCAGGGGCGCAGCATCCCTCAGGCGGCCAAGGAGCTCGGTATCAGCACATCGGGGCTGCGGCGGTGGGTTGAGGCAGACGAAGTGGAAAATGGGCGTAGGGAGGGCCTGACGGCCTCAGAGAAGGCAGCGATTCGTGAGCTGAAGCGGGAGAACAAGATCTTGCGGATGGAGCGCGACATCTTAAAAAAGGCGACGGCCTTCTTCGCCAGGGAAAACCAATGAGGTTCAAGTTCATTGGAGCGGAGAAGGTAAACTACCCGGTGGTCATCCTTTGTAGGGTGATGGAAGTGACGACGAGCGGATTCTACGCATGGGTCAAGCGGGGCACGAGCAACCGGGCCAAGAAAGACCAGCAGCTGCTCGAGAAGATCAGGGCGTTCCACGAGGCCAGCAAGGGCCGTTACGGCAGTCCCCGGATTTTCGACGACCTTCGCGATGACGGCGAGCGTGTTGGCAAGAAGCGCGTTGAACGGCTGATGCGGAACAACGGCATCGTCGGCAAGCGGCGGCGTAAATTCACCTGCACGACGAACAGCGACCATGACAAGAAAGTGGCCCCAAACCTGCTGAAACAGCAATTTGACGTCGACCGGCCCGATGCGGTCTGGGCTTCAGACATAACGCAGCTGTGGACGCCTGAAGGTTGGTGGTACCTGGCAGTCGTGCTGGACCTGTTTGCTCGCTACGTGGTCGGGTGGGCGATGAGCTTGCGGATCAAGCGTCAGCTTGTTCTGGACGCTGTGGCGATGGCACTGCTGCGCCGGCAGCCCGAACCCGGCCTGATTTTTCATTCCGATCGTGGTAGCCAGTACGCCGCCGACGACACCGAGAAGCTACTTGTCACCAACGGCCTCACTCCGAGCATGAGCGGCAAGGGAAACTGCTACGACAACGCCGTCTCAGAGTCGTTCTTCGGCCGGCTCAAGGAGGAACTGGGTGACAGCTTCCCGTCGCGCAGCCAAGCCAGTGCAGACCTGTTCGAGTATATCGAAGTGTTCTTCAACCGGCGCCGTCGTCACTCGTACAACGGCAACGTGTCACCCCTGGAGTGTGAGCATTTCTACGTGCGCCACGGGCGCCGGCCGACTGGTGTCCTGGATCTGGTGGCCAACCGCGAGCCTGGCGCCCGATTCATCTCACCGGACGAGGGGGCGCCGATCCATATGCCGGCACCTATACTCACCACCGGTGTGCCGCTATACTCTGGGGAGGGAGGTTGATACCGTTCCTTTCTAAACTGTCCACAAAAGCGGGGGAGGTTCAAGGTTGACCTGGATGGAGTTGACCAGGCGGTTGATTGTGGCTGCGGCGTCTTGCTCGGCAACGTC
>JBHHTZ010000943.1:0-1669 GCA_046753605.1 Anaerolineae bacterium | reverse complement strand
GCAGCAGCGACGACAGGTCCAACTCTCGCCGGCGCTTCTCTGTCACTGCCGGCGCAACCTCCACCTCGGCCAGGTCCGCCGGCTCCCCCTCGCCATCCAGGGAGCGGAACTGGAGGGCGTAGAGATGGGCGTAGAGACCGGCGTAGTCCAGCAACTCCGCGTGGGTGCCCAACTCGACGATGCGACCCTGGTCCAGCACCGCGATCCGGTCGGAGATCTGGACGGTCGCCAGACGATGGGCGATGATGAAGGTGGTCCGGCCCTGCATTAGCCGGCCCAGCGCCTCCTGCACCAGCCCCTCCGATTCACTGTCCAGCGATGATGTGGCCTCGTCCAGGAGCAGGATGCGCGGATTCTTCAGCAACGCCCGCGCGATGGCAACCCGCTGGCGCTGGCCGCCGGAAAGCTTCACGCCTCGCTCACCCACGCGCGTCTCGTACCCCTCGGGCAGCGCCTGGATAAAGTCGTGGGCGTTGGCAGCCTGGGCGGCGGCGACCAACTCGTCCTGTGTGGCGTTGAGCCGGCCATACAGGATGTTCTCCCGAACCGTCGCGCTGAATAGCAGCGTTTCCTGAGGCACAATGCCGATCTGCTCGCGCAGGGACGGCAGTTGGACGTCGCGGATATCAAGCCCGTCGATCATGATCCGGCCAGTGGTCGTGTCGTAGAAACGCGGGATCAGGTTCACCATCGTGGTCTTGCCGGCCCCGCTCGGCCCCACCAATGCGATAATCTCGCCTGGAGCCACGTCCAGGTCTACGTCACGCAATATAAGATCATCCTCGTACGCAAACGACACGTTCTCAAAGCACACGCTTCCCTGGATGGGCGGCATGGCGACCGCGTCGGCCTTTTCGACCACCGTGGGTTCTGTATCCAACAGCTCAAACACGCGCCGCAGAGCGCCCAGCGACTCCTGGATGCTGCCGTAGATGCCGGAGAAGACGCCTACCGAGCCGGCGATCATGAAGGTGTAGAACAGGAAGGAGATCAGCTCGCCCGGTGTGAGCTGGCCGGCCAGCACCTGCCGGCCACCGTACCACAAGACGAAGGTCAGCCCGCCGAAGCCGCTGAATGTGATGATGGGCGTGAAGCCGGCCCGGTAGCGCGCCCTGGTGAGCGCGGCTGCAAACGTATCCTCCACCGCCTCGGTGAAACGGCCAATCTCATACGGTTCGCGGACGAAAGACTTTACCACGCGCACGCCGCTGAGCGTCTCCTCCAGCACAGCCGTTGCATCAGCCAGGCGATCCTGCACGGTGGTTGAAATACCCCGTAGCCGCCGGCCGAAGAAACGGCCGATCAGGACAACCGGCGGAATGATCACCAGCATGAAGACTGTCAGTCGGGCATTGAGGTAGACGATGAGCGCCAACGCACCGATGAAAGTGAGAAGTTGTGCGAAGAAGCTGGTCAACTGCGAAGTAACCACTGACTGGATGGTTGTCACGTCGTTGGTCACGCGCGACGTGATCTCGCCCACACGCCGGTCGGCGAAGAAGCCCAGGTCCAGCGTCTGAAGCTTGCGGTACAGGCTGGTCCGCAGGTCGGCCACCACCCGCTCGCCGATGTACGACAGCAGGTAGGTCTGGCCAACGTTGAAGAAGGTCTGGACGACAATCAGGCCCAGCAGAAATAACGCCAACTTGTTCAGGAATGCGGTGTCTCC
>JBHHTZ010000942.1:0-1670 GCA_046753605.1 Anaerolineae bacterium | reverse complement strand
GTTGCTACGCCTGCCTGCGCCACTACGCGAATCAGTTCGCCCACCCCAAGCTCAAGCGTGGGCCAACCGCGGAGTTTCTGGCTAGGGCTCTGGATGCGTGGCAATGATGAGTTTGGGATCAGAATGCGGCACAACGGGAAGGCGCCAGCTAACAACAGCATGCAGCGCACGGGCGTAAAGGAAGTATAAACCCGGTATCGGTGAATTCGAGATCCAGTTCGGGATGGATCATATTGGTACTGGATCTGGAAGCGGCGTTCAGTGGCGCGACAGTGGCTGAATTGTGGTTCGAATGGCGTGTTTGCAGCCTGGGTTCAGGTTGTTTTCCGGGGCCAGAGCAACCGAAACCCTGCCGGGGTCGGGAACGGCATTGGTGTGGAGAAAGCAGGGCGGTCAGATGGAATCGAACAGGCCAGCCTGAGGTGGCGCGCGAGGTTCAGGTAATGGACTGGGCGTAGTCGCCGGGGCGTTCCTGTGCAGGTGGTTGAGAATCTTGCGGATGACGATGGGATCTTCGATGCAGGCGATGACCTTCATGGCGCCGCCGCAGGCCTGGCAAGGGGTGATGTCGCTGTTGAACACGCGCTTGAGGCGCTGTGCCGAGGTCATGGCGGCATGACGTTCGGCGGGGGGTTGGTCCGTGGTTTCGTCAGGCGTGTTGGGTTTTCGTCCCTTACCACGCCCGGCCGGAGTAATCAGTGCTCTATGTTTGCTGTTGGGCGCGAACACGCCGTGACAAATTCACCTGGAGTGAATTTGGACGCACACAGTGCGCCCGAAGGGTGAGGAACAGGGATGTTCCTCATCCAAGCGGGTGAGGTTGACGCGGGGTTTGGGTACCAGCGCAGCGAGGCGGGCGATGAAATCCAGCGGTTCGAAGATGACGTGGGTCGTGCCGTCGTTGCATGCTGCTCCTTAAACCAACCGAATCTCCCCGGAAAAACCGCTCTAAGCGCCGAATCTTCCGCCAATCCGAGTACTTCATGCCGAGAATCATCGCGTTACCGTGGTGCGACCCCAACCTTATGTCTGGTGCGACCCCAACCTTATGTCTGGTGCGACCCCAACCTTATGTCCGCCACGCGCTCAACGGGGGTGCAGCCGCCTACGGGGTGAGCGCGGTGATACGGACAGTGACAGAGCCTGTATTGTCCCACCTTACGAGGCCGTAAGAGGTTAGGTATAGAGTTCCATCCTTGTTGGCCACAAGTTCGAGCTCGTCCCCGACGGGGAAGGGGGCACCATCCTCGCCGATGCGACCGACCAGAGAAGAGCCCGAGACGCCGATGTTCCAAGGGTCTAGGTCACATATGAAGCCGACGCCCGAGCCGCTGGCGTCGGTCTGGCCGCAGAGCGGGCCCATGCTCCAGGTTCCTGTAGCGCGGATGTGATAACGCTCGCCGCGTCGCACCCGAACGCCACTGTCCTGCCAGTCCCCAGCCGCCGAGATTTTCGTGACCACGGCGGATGCCGGCACTTTCGGCTCGGCCGGCGCCGGCACCGATTGCAGGCCCTTGAGTCGGATGCGCGCCAGCGTCGCAAAGGCGCCGTTCGGGTACTCCGCCAGGTAAGCCTGGAACGTCTCCGCGTTGTCGCTGTCCTTGACCGACTCCCAAAACAGCCGCTCGGTTTCCGCGTCCGGCTCCACCTGAAGCTCGTTGCGCAGCGTG
>JBHHTZ010000941.1:0-1674 GCA_046753605.1 Anaerolineae bacterium | reverse complement strand
CCTACCGGGTTGCGCGGCAGCGCGTCCATCACAACCAGCTTCTCCGGCAGTTTGTAGACCGCGATGTCCTTGCCTTTCAGAAACTCGATGATCTCTTCCAGCGTGACGGTCTCGCCCTGCGCGGGAGCGACGACGGCGCACACAATCTCGCCCAGTCTTTGATCCGGGTAGGGGATGACGGCGACATCCGCCACTTTCGGATGCCCGATGATCAGGTGCTCGATCTCCTCCGACGAGATGTTCATGCCGCCTCGGATGATGATGTCTTTCACCCGGCCGACGAACTTGTAGCGGTTGAGATTGCCCTCCTCGCCGGCGATCTCGAACAGGTCGCCGGTGTAGAAATAGCCCTCGTCGTCGAACGCCTTCTCCGTCAGATCGGGCCGTGCGTAGTAGCCGGAGAAGATGCCTCCGCCCTTGATCGCCATTTCGCCTGGAATGCCAGGCTCGGTGATCGTCTCCTTGGTTTCGGGATCGACGAGCTTGGTGGACATCTGGGCTGCGACTCTGGAGGCCCACTCATAGCCCGGCACGCCGAAGCGCGGGAAGAACTGGGCTCGTTCGGCCGGGTCCGGCAGCTCTTTCGGGCCGCTGGTGAAGGAAGCGCCTTCGTTGGAGCCGAAGATGTTGATGACGTAGATGCCGTACTTCTCCTGATACTCGGTGACCATCCACGGGGACAGCGGCGCGCCGCCCGAGCCGACGTTCTTGAGTGTGCTCAGGTCGGCCATGCCGAGGAGCTCCGGCCGCATGAGCAGCATGTTCAGCAAGGCCGGCGGCACCACGGTGTAGTTGATCTGCTCGGCTCCGATCTGCCCCAGGAAGACGGGCAGGTCCAGGGGGTGGTGCATCACCAGCCGGCCACCGATGATGAGCCACGGGACCAACATGCCCCCGATGCCGGCCATGTTGATCAGCGGGAAGGGGTTGAGCAGGTGAAAACCGCGCTCCATCTCACAGCCGTCGATGGAAGCGTAGGAGATCCAGATCCACAGATTGTGGCTGCGCGGCACCCCTTTCGGCTCCGCCTCGGTACCCGACGTCCAACAGATGGTCAGGATGTCGTTGGCCGTAGTTTCGTGCTTGTCCAGGTACGCCTGGAGCGATGCTTCGTCGTGGGGGGTGTCCAGCATCTCCTGCAACGACAGCACGCCAGCCGGCAGGTCATCCCCCACGGCGATGACCGTCTGGAGGCTGGGGAACTCCGGTTGCAGCTCCTGGACCATGTCCACGTAGTTGAAGTCGCCGAAGTTGGTGGTGGTGAGAAACGCTTTTGGCTCCGTGATGCCCATGACCCGCCGAAGTTCGTGGGTGCGATACTGCACCGGCAGCGGGCTGACGATGGCCCCAATCCGCCCCGCTGCCAGGTAGATCAGCGCCAGCTCAGCGATGTTGGGCAACTGCACCATGATGATGTCGTCCTGCTCGATGCCGGCCCCCAGCAGGCCGGCGGCGATGCGGTCCATCGCCTCGGCCACGCCGGCATGGGTCAGACGCTTCGGCTCGCCGGCGGTGAGTTGCGCTCTGTTTGGTGGGTCCACCAGCGCCACATCATCTGGCGTGCTCTGTGCGTTGCGCAGCGCCAGGTCCATGATCGTGTCCGTGCCCCACCAACCTTTCTCCGTGTACTCCCGAATCTGCTCCTGTGAGCTGAGAATCATTTTGCCGCCTCCC
>JBHHTZ010000940.1:0-1677 GCA_046753605.1 Anaerolineae bacterium | reverse complement strand
AATGGTTTTTCGACCCGACGATTTACCAAATCGTCCTACATGTCCCCAAACATATTGAGAAGACACGTTTATCCCTTCAAAAACAATTCTATCGACCGTGCAAGGGAAGTCAAGTGGCGCTCGTTACAACTCGGCATGACAGTTTGCACGCCGGCGTGCGTTCCATGGCGCGCCGATCGACGCTGGCAGTTGTGGCCGCTGCGCTTGTAATTGTCGGGTCAGGGGTCGCGTGTGGCCCGAGCCAGCCTGTCGCCACACAGACGCCGGCGTCTTCAGGGGAACGCCCCGCGCCTACTACCGTCGTCACGCCGACACAGCAGGGTTCGTTTGTGTCCGAGCGCCTACGGATGGTGGAGCAGCAGATTGCATCGCGTGGGGTCCGGGACGCGGCGGTACTGCGCGCCATGCAGACAGTGCCCCGCCACAGATTCGTCCCGCAGGAGTTGAGCGACCAGGCTTATGCCGACCATCCACTGCTAATTGGGTACGGCCAGACCATCTCGCAGCCTTACATTGTCGCGCTGATGACGGAGAAACTGGCCCTCGGGCCGGGGGACAAGGTTCTGGAAATCGGTACTGGCTCCGGCTATCAGGCGGCCGTGCTGGCCGAGATTACGGACCAGGTCTACAGCGTGGAGATCATCCCGCAGCTTGCACAGCAGGCGGCCGAAGTGCTGCGGGACACCGGCTACACGACCGTGCAGACGTTGAGCGCCGACGGTTACTACGGTTGGGAAGAGCACGCTCCGTACGACGCCATCGTTGTGACGGCGGCGCCGGACCACGTGCCGCGCCCGTTGATTCAACAACTGAAGGACGGTGGCCGGCTGGTGATCCCCATCGGTCCACCCGGCAGCTACCAGACGTTGTGGCAGATCACCAAGCATGGCGACAAACTCGAAACCAGAAATCTCGGCGGGGTTCTCTTTGTCCCCTTCCGCGGAGCCGGCGTCGGCAGGTAGAAGAGTGAGCCCCCGGAGTTTTCGTAACCCGTTTTGTGATCGAGCGTCACACTAGATGATAAACCTTAACGTATCGCACTCAGACTACGCAAACAGGTGGGGGTTGCTATGGCAATGATTCTGGTAGTGGAAGATGACCTTGATGCGGCGGCCACGATCGCCCGAATCCTCCGGCGCGACGATCACGAGGTAGAGGTGGTACATACAGCCGCTCAGGCTCTGGCCGCGATAGACCATCACGCACCGGACCTGATCACACTCGATATCATGATGCCTCACATGGATGGGATCGAGCTGTGCCGCCGGCTTCGGGCACGTCCCAACATGGCAGAGGTGCCGATTCTGATGGTCACTGCCAAAGGGGCGGTCCCCGACCTGGTTGACGGCTTGGATGCCGGAGCCGATGACTACCTTGCCAAGCCATTCGATATTCGTGAACTTAGCGCGCGTGTGAGGGCCCTCTTGCGGCCTCGCCGGCCTCACGGGGCGCCGGAACCGACACTTACTGTCGGCGACCTTACCCTCGATTCCCGAACTGCCGAAGTGTTCGTCGGTGAGAATGAGGGAATTCTGCTCACGCCGACAGAGTATAACCTGCTCAGGCACCTCATGGAGCACGCCGGCGTGATTGTGTCGACGTATCGGCTTCTCAATGAGGTGTGGGGCTATCCGGAGGGCGCCGGTTCCCCCGATCTGGTTCGGGCCCATATCAGGA
>JBHHTZ010000939.1:0-1682 GCA_046753605.1 Anaerolineae bacterium | reverse complement strand
CGACCAATCGACTAATAGGCCATTCGGCGGGGTTCAAAATAGGCGAAATGGCCCTTTTGTTCGCCGCAGGTGGTCTGGTACAATACGAAGTGGTTTTAGCTGCAATACCTTTCAAATAAGAGGAGCAAGGCATCCCCAGATGCCGTTCGCACGTAGGCGTGCTCACTCCTCGGTTGTTATTTGAAAGGTATTGGTTTTAGCTGACTTCGAAGAGTGAGGCTTTGGGAGGTGAGCAACTATGATGCTGGGTGGAGGCATGTTTCTGGGGTGGATTTTCCTGCTGTTGTTTCTGGTTCTGATCGGGGGTGTGATTGGCGGGGGTATCTGGCTCCTCAATCGCGGCGGGGGAGCCGGCCCTGCGCAAATGCAGCAGAGGCCGGCGGCGTCGAGCGAGGATCCGCTGGAGATCCTGCGCCGGCGTTACGCCCGGGGTGAGATCACACGCGAAGAGTTCTATTCGATGCGTGAGGATCTGATTGCATGATGCATGCACGCCGCTTGTTCGGATTGGCGGTGGTTGTGACGTTGAGTGGGCTTCTGGCGGCTTGCTGGCCAATGGGAGCCGGCCACATGGGGCCTGGCGGGATGATGGGCCGGGGACGAGGCATGATGGGACCGGGTATGCGACGTCCTGAGCCTGTCGAAGGGATGGGCCCGTCGGCGCCACCGCCGGCTGTCACGCCGGCCCCCACCGCCACACCGGGTGGCACCGCCACGATCAGCTACCGCCAGGACATCCAGCCCATCTTCAACCGCTACTGCGTCAGTTGCCATGGCGGCCAGGCCGGCCTGTACCTGGACAGCTACGATCACGTGATGGCCGGCAGTGCCAGGGGCCGCGTGATCGTTCCAGGTGATCCGCAAGCCAGCGAGCTGGTGCGACGCATCCGGGGATTGAGCCAGCCGCGCATGCCGATGGGTGGGGCTCCCCTGCCGCCGTCGGACATCGACGCCATTGTCACGTGGATCGCGGAAGGAACACCGAATAACTGAGCAGGAGTGAAGGGAAAAGGTCAAAAGGGAAGAAGAGGGAAAGGGAAAATGGGGCTCTTCTCCCTGGTGCCCTTTTGTCCTTCTCCACTTGTTCCCTTTTTCCCTTCCATAGAGGGAACCGAGGCCACGGTGACTGTGCGGGGGTTTGAGGTGCTGCGGGCTGGCGATTGACATCACCGCACACGGCCGGCAGCTACGTAGAAGAAGCCCATGAACCACTCGCGGTAGACGTAGTCATCTACCACCTTCGACAGATCCTCCCATGGCCGGCGGCTGATGTCGCCGGCCGCGCCCCAGCCCAGCAGGTCCGCAACGAAGTTGAAGGATCGGGCGTACCAGCGCGAGCTGTGCTTGCCGTCGGCGATGACCACCCGTCCATCCGTGCGTACGTGCTCCACCATGCGTTGCAGGGCATTCTGGTAGTCTGGAATGACGCTGATTGCCAGCGTGCATAGGGCGGCGTCAAACTGGCGATCCAGCTCCAACCGGGCCGCGTCGGTGCGGACCAGTTGGACGTTCTGCCAGCCGCGTCGCTGGATGCGCGTCCGAGCCTGGTCTAGCATGGCCGGCGTGTAGTCCGCGCCCACCAGAGTGCCCGTCGGGCCGATCTGCTCCAGAATCAGGGGGAAGTTGGAGCCGGTGCCGCAGGCGACATCAAGCACCGACTGGCCGGGTTGCAGGTTGAGGGC
>JBHHTZ010000938.1:0-1683 GCA_046753605.1 Anaerolineae bacterium | reverse complement strand
TCTGAATCTCTACTTGACTCCGGCTCGCAAGTTCGGTATATGTTAGGTGTTAGGCGTTTTCCAAGGAGGAACGACCCATGCCTGATAGAACCCACCGAAAGCCGCCCCTGCCCGAAGTCATGACCGTCGCCGAGTTTCACGAGCGTTTCGGCTCCGAGACCGCCTGTTTGGCCCATTTGCGGCACATCCGCTGGGGCGATGGCCTCGAACGCTTCGCCTGCCCCGCCTGCGGCCACACCCGGGGCTGGTGGCTGCCGCGGCGACAATTGATCGAGTGCCGCGATTGTCACCACCAGACCAGCGTGACTGCCGGCACTGTCTTCCATCGGATTCGCTCTCCGATGTGGAAGTGGTTCTGGGCCATCTATCAACTCGCCCAGGACAAGAAAGGCATCGCCGCCTTGGAGTTGGCCAAGCAGGTCGGGGTTTGCTACCACACGGCCTGGCTGATGCTTCAGAAGCTCCGCCGGGCGATGCGGCGCAGCAACGAAGCTTCGCTTCTGCAAGGACTTGTGGAGGTAGATGAGATGTATGTGGGTGGCGAGGCCGAAGGCCCGCGTGGTCTGGGAGCGGCGAACAAGACACCGGTTGCCATCGCCATCGAACTGGTCGACGGCAAGCCGGGCTGCGTGGCTCTGGGCACGCTGTCGCGGGTGGATGGTCACAGTCTGAGGCGGTTTGCCCAAGAGACGATCGAGCGGGGCTCGACGCTTCGGACCGATGGATGGGGTAGCTACCGGCGGGTGGCCAAGGCTGGCTACCGTCACAAGGTTGAAGTAACCGGAAGTGGAAAGGAGGCGGTGGCGAAGTTTCCGTGGTTGCATACGTTCGTCGGCAATCTCAAGCGAATGATCCTGGGGACATATCACCATGCTTCACCGCAGCATCTGGACGGCTACCTCGCCGAGTTCGCATACCGGGCCAACCGCCGCTGGCGTGAGGCAAGCCTGTTCGACCAACTCATTGAAACCGCCCTCGCCGTCAAGTGTATGACATATAGACAGTTAGTCACCGGAGTCAGCTAGAGATTCAGAAAACGAAAAAGAAAACTGAAACGAAAACGAAAACAATAACAAAAAAAAACGAACGTGAAATTTTGGCGGGATGCAGTAAATCGGGAATTTCCTTCAGAATTTCAGATTTGAGATTTCAGAAAATCCGTTCTGGCGGGCCGCAATCAAGGGTTACTGCAATCGGCTAAAGTGTTACACAAGAACTAATTCACAACAATATGGGGGTTTGGATTGTTTGCCGGTTGCATTTTTCCGATCAGCATGCTTACCCGTCCTGATCCGGGGAGCATGCTTACCCGTCCCGATACTGCCAGGACGTGTAAGCATGGCACGCGACAAGAATGACACCCGACATGGGGGCTGTGATTTGCTTCGGGTTTTGGTTTCGGGCAGAATCCTTCTTTTCCAGCGAGTCGCCGACCGGAGTGATCGATGAAGGAATTCACGGCGTTTACCGAGTGGTTTGATAGTGTCATCTGGTCCGTCCCGCTGTTCTTTCTGCTGCTCGGCTGCGGACTGCTCTTCTCCATCGTCACGAAGGTTGTGCAATGGCGGGCGCTGACGCATGGTGTCAACTGCATTCGCGGCAAGTATGACAATCCCGACGATCCCGGCCATATCTCCCACTTTCAGGCGCTCTGCGCCGCCCTCTCCGCGACGATCGGTCTCG
>JBHHTZ010000937.1:0-1695 GCA_046753605.1 Anaerolineae bacterium | reverse complement strand
CCACGCCGCTGGCAGACCCCCGCTACCTGGCCGGCCGCAGCGGCGAAGATCTGCTGCGGGCTATGGCCGGCGGCGTGACCAGCCTGGACCACGACTGGTCGGACCGCTTGCAGCAGGACGAGCAGCACGCGATTGTTGACTATCTGTGGACCTTCCTGTACACTCCGTAGGCGCTTTCTACCTGTCCCGTCCTACCGATAGGACTTACGGCAGGTGACCGGCACTTCGGAACTCTGTCTGGAGTACCTGTTTTGACTGTAGGTCCGGCGTTGCTACTCTTCCGACGGGGTTGAGGAAGTGCCGGTCACCTTTGCCACGCAAGTCAGGTTACTGAACACTCTCTGAAAGGATAACTGTGGAATCATTCAACACCTACGTCGATTCGCAAGCCGATCGTTTCGTGGAAGAGCTACAGCAAGTCTGCCGGCAGCCCAGCGTGGCCGCCCAGAACTGGGGCATGGCCGAGATGGCCGGCCTCGTCGCTGACCGACTCCGCCGGCTGGGCGCGGACCCGCAACTCATCGGAACCGAAGGCGCTCCGCCGGTGGTCTACGCCGAGCTAGGCAACGGTCCCAAGACGCTGCTCATCTACAACCACTACGATGTGCAACCGCCGGAGCCTCTGGAGCTGTGGGAAACGGAGCCGTTCGAGCCAACGATCCGCCATGGGAAGCTGTACGCGCGCGGTGTGGCCGACAACAAAGGCAGCATGTTAGCCCGAATGCAGGCCGTCGAGGCCTGGCTGGAAACCGTCGGCGAGCTGCCCCTGAAGATCAAGTGGGTCATTGAGGGGGAGGAGGAGGTCAGCAGCCCGCATCTGGAGCGGTGGGTGGAAGAGAACCGGGCGCTGGTCGAGGGGGCCGATGGCTGTCTGTGGGAGTTTGGCTACAAGGACATCGCCGGCCGGCCTGTCATCAACCTGGGGCTCAAAGGGATCTACTACGTGGAGCTGCGGGCGCGTGGAGCATCGCGCGACCTGCACTCCTCGCTGGCAAGCATCGTGCCGAATCCTGCGTGGCGGCTGACGTGGGCGTTGAGCACGCTGAAGGACGCCGAGGATCGTATCCTGATCGATGGCTACATGGATCATGTGGCCGAACCGCCGCCGGCAGCCGTCCGCTTCATGGAGAAAATGCCCTTCGAGGAGGAGCGGCTGAAAGAGGATTTTCAAATCCCGGCTTTCATCCGCAACCTGACAGGTCTTGAGTTGCTGAAGAAGCACCTGTATGGGCCGACGTGCACCATCTGTGGTCTGGAATCAGGCTATACCGGTGAGGGCAGCAAGACAGTTCTGCCAAACACGGCCATGGCCAAGGTGGATCTCCGGCTGGTCCACGATCTGACACCCGATCTGGCCTATGAGTTGCTGCGCCGGCATCTGGACCGCCGTGGCTTCGACGACATCGAGATTGTCCCGCTGGGCGGAGAGCACCCCTCTCAGACTGATCCGGATGCGCCGGTGGTCCACGCCGCCGTGGCGGCGCTGCGGGCCACCTACGGTCAGGAGCCGGTCGTCTGGCCGACATCCGCCGGCAGCGGACCGATGTACCCGCTGTGTGAAGGGCTGGGCATCCCGGCC
The DNA here is from genome assembly GCA_046753605.1 of Anaerolineae bacterium. Classification (GTDB taxonomy): domain Bacteria; phylum Chloroflexota; class Anaerolineae; order Epilineales; family JAANWY01; genus JBHHTZ01. Next base: position 116 of record JBHHTZ010000937.1, on the reverse strand, counting down.
GTCTCCTTCGGAGTTGGGTACTCTGGCTCAAACGGCCATGCTCCCAACGAAAACATTCGGGTTCAGGACTACATCGAGGGCATCAAGTGCATGGGCGAGTTCATCCGGCGGTTTGC
>JBHHTZ010000936.1:0-1700 GCA_046753605.1 Anaerolineae bacterium | reverse complement strand
CAAACGTCAAACGGCGGATTCCTGCATGATCCGATCGTCGCAGTTCAATGATTATAGTCGATCACGAGCCATAACGGAAATCCTCGTGCGGAGCTTGCGCGCAGTGCTTATCTCTGCTAACATAGGCCGAACGCGGGGGACATCATCTCGATCATCTGGCGTGGAGAAAGCTGGGAAGTATTCATAAATGAGCGCACCGAAAATCGACTATGCCGAGGCGTGGCGTGAGATGCTGGAGGCGTGGGCATTACCGGCGGAGATTCCTGGCCGGCAAGCTGAGCCGGCGACGGACGAAGACGAGGACGACGGCTGGCAGCACATCGCGGCCCACTTCCAGCGGATGGCCGAGCAAGCGCTGGAGGGACCGCCAGGGCCACTGGTCTCGCGTGTTTTGGAGCGGACTACTCCGGAGAGCACGGTGCTGGATGTGGGCGCCGGCACGGGCCGGCAGACGCTGCAACTGGCCGCGCACGTGGGGCGTGTCATTGCCGTGGAGCCATCGCCGGCCATGCGCGAGTTCATGGCCCGAGAGGTCGAACAGCGCGGTCTGACGAATGTGGAAATCGTCGCTGAGCGCTGGCAGGATGCCCAGGTGCCGGTGGCCGACATCGTCGTGTGTGCGAATGTGCTGTACGACGTGCAAGACCTGGCGCCATTCGTCTCGAAGTTGGCTGCCCATGCCGGCGCTGCCTGCTTCATCGAGATCACCTTCCGCCATCCGCTGACGCCGATGAACGAGCTATGGCGACGCTTTCGCGGGATCGAGCGACCGGAGCGGCCGGATTACTTCGATGCCGTCGCAGTTCTCCACCAGATGGGTATCTATGCCAACGTGGAGATCGAGCACGTGCCGGCTGGCTTCTGGTTTGGCAATCTGGACGAGGCAGTTGAGTGGTATCGCAGCCGGCTGCACCTGGAGCCGGACCCTCGGCGGGATGCCGAGTTGCGGGAATACATCCAGCAGAACAGCCGTGAAGTCGAAGGCCGAATTTACGCTGGCCCGCCGGCACGGCGTGTCGCCGTCCTGTGGTGGGAAACGGGCGGATAGTCATTCGAGGGAAGGATTCGTGGGACCACTTTGGGATTCGGATCAAGTTACGCAACTACACATCAGCAAGCTGGACCCCTTCGCCGTGCGGGCTGCTGGCCGGCAGCGTCTGCGGCTGGTGGTCCGGCAACTGAGCGATGGGTCGTTCGTCACGATGCCGGCGGCGGTGCTCAGCGACGGACGGGACAGCCCACGCATGGTGTTGGTGGCCGGCCAGCACGGCGACGAGTGGAACGGCCCGTGGATTCTGCACCGGCTGGCCAACCTGCTCAATCCCGACGAAGTCCACGGCACGCTGGTCATCTTGCCCATCACCAACCCCCTGGCCTTCAACGAAGGCCGGCGGGTGTCGGCCGTGGACAGCATCGACTTGAATCGGTCGTACAGCGGGGGCCGGCCACGGAAACCTACGGAACACCTGGGGGCGTTGCTGTGGAAGTCCGTGTTTTCCCGAACCGACTACCTGATCGACCTGCACAGCGGCGGGCCGGGCGAGTATTTGCCCTTTGCAGCCAGTCCCAATGGCAAAGACCTGGACCTGGCGCGGGCGTTGAACCTGCGGTTCATCCATTTGCCGGGGCCAACGAAGGCCGGCTTACTGGTGAACACGTGCCAGCAGGCCGGCGTTCGCGCGGTTCTGGTCGAGGTTGGC
>JBHHTZ010000935.1:0-1701 GCA_046753605.1 Anaerolineae bacterium | reverse complement strand
GCAGGCATCTGCACACAGTGCAGGCATCTGCACACAGTGCAGGCATCTGCGTTCTGTTTTCCTAAGGCTGAGTAGATTGACAATGTCACATTCGAACGCCTGGCGAATGAATTCGCGACTACGTGGGGCGAAGCTGCCTTGCGGCAGCTAAACGAGGCCACGGAGGTGGCCTTCGCCGGCGGTAGCACGCGGTTTCAACCGCCGTGCAAGGAAATGTGACCTTGTCAAAGTAGTTACACGCGATCTACGATTTCTCGATACGACAAGCCCCGGCGCGCCAGCGACCAAAGGCCGGCCGCGCTGATCAAGACGTAGTTCATGGCGTGGATGACCAGGACCGCGCTCAAGGCCTGGTCCCGCGCGACGCCGAAGACGGCCAGAGCAATAACGCCGGTTGCCTCGAAGATGCCGACCTGGCCGGGGGCGGCCGGCACGGCCATGCCTAGCGCCACCACCGCCAACGTAAACACGGCTGCCGTCGCCGGCACGGCCAGATGGAAGCCACGAAAGACGAGATAGAAAGCCAGCGCCGCGTTACCCCAGGTCACGACCGACCACAACGCCACACGCAAACCGACCGAGGGGTTCCGCAGCGCCACGAAACTATCGAGCAGGGCCGTGAGGCGACCGGCCCACCGGTCTGGCTGTGCTACGGTTAGCCGGCCCAGGGCGGCAGCAAGGCGACGCTGCACCCCGCGCTGGCGTCGGGCCAGCCAGAGCAAGGCCAAGGTGCCGACGAAGAACAGCGCTCCGGCTATGGCGCCGCCGCGCAAGGCCCAATCGGGAAGGCGCAGCACCGGCAACAGAGTGAAGAGGAATACCACCACGGTCAGGGCGTCCAGCAGGCGCTCGCTGGCGACGGTCGAGAGGGCCGAGGCTTTGCCGACAGCTTCCCACTCGCTAATCAGGTAGGCGCGGACGAGGTCGCCCAGGCGGGCCGGGAGCACGTTGCTGATCAAGTATCCGATGTTGATCGCATCCAGCAGTCCGGCCAGAGATAGCGGCTGCGGTGGATGAAAGAGGAGTCGCCAACGGTGGGCGCGCATCACCAGGCCGAGCAGGATCAGGGCGGATGCCGGTAGCAGCCAGCGATAGTCGGCGCCAGCCAATGCGCTGCCCACCGTCGACCAATCGAGGCCGCGCACTACCAGCGCGACCGACACCAGGCTGACGGCGCTGCCGAGGAGTAGGCGTCCTCGTGATGAGTCCCTATGTTTCATTCGTGATTCCCAAGCGCTTACGCAACTCCTGGGCCGACAACGTTTCCACCCGCGCAAAGATCAAGGGTGTAGGGTGGTCGTACACAGCGAAGCTCTCGTCGGCGCGGCCGGGCCGCCATGCCCAACCGGTCTGGGCACGTTGCTGCCACCAACTCGGCGCGGGCAGACTGGCACCGGCAAGGGGGTCCTCACGCCAGGCCAACGGCCCCAGGCGCGGCTCCGACCATTCCGCATGAACGAGGCGGAAACCTAACTGCTCCCCGAAAAGCAGGCGGTAGTAGCGGGCTGTGCGTGGATACCGTTCCGGCCACCTGGTCAGCGAACCGTACGCCCGCCGGCTGGCCAGGATCACGTAGTCCGCCTCCGCGATCTGCTCCGCCAGTTCGCCGAACCGGCCCTCGTCCTCCAGATCGAAAACCTCCAGTCGGATTTGCCGGTAGCGGTCGTGGTCCATGACCTGATCGCCGGCGACCAGGTTCAC
>JBHHTZ010000934.1:0-1702 GCA_046753605.1 Anaerolineae bacterium | reverse complement strand
GCCCACCGACGACCACCGTCGCCCCATGTTCGGCTGCCATGCCCGCCAACCGCAGCGCCGCCGGGCGTAGCGTCACCAGACTGGCAATGCAGACGACGTCAGGCTCGTGCTCGGCCAACGCATCGGCGAAGGCCCCGTCGCCGGAGGCAAACGTGCCGTCGAAGACCGCGACGGAGTGGCCGGCCTCGCGCGCCACACTGGCCAGGTACAGCAGCCCCAGCGGGAAGTACAGCGTCATGAACTTCCTCTCCAGTGCGCTGTCGGCCAGGAAGAAGGGATTGACGAATAGAACTCTCATCGCTCGTGTTCCAGAAAGCGCGCCGTGGCGAGGGCCTTCACCCCATCAGTCCCCGCCAGCTCGGCCGCCAGTCGCTCCAGATCAGCCGGCGTGTCCACATCGTACCAGTTCGGCAGGAGTGCCACGCGCAGGCCGGCGGCCTCAGCCCGGGCCAGCGTATCCTCGACCACGCGAGGGGTGCTCATGGCCACGTCGAACAACGTTGGATGCGGTCTTTTCATGCCAATGGCATAGTATCCCCCATCTTCGCACGGCCCCAGCACGACGTCCACGGCCGGGTCATCCAATCGCTGGAACCCCTGGCGGAGGTGGCCGGCCGGCAGCGTGGGCGTGTCCCCGTCGATAGCCATGACCTGCTCGTACCCCCGATGAAACGCCAGGTCGAACACGTTGCGCAGCCGCTCCGCCAGATCGGCGCCGGCCTGCGGAATCAGTGTGAAACCTGGTGCCAGGGCGGCGAAGTATTCGCGAGCGGTCGCCGGCCAGTACGCCACTCCCAGGTTCGCGCTCTCCACACCACGCATCTGCGCCAGCTTGTCCAGCAGGAAACAGCGGTACAGCCCCGCCGCAGCCTCCGGCGACAGGGGCGGCGACAACCGCGTCTTAGTCCGGCCCGCCGCCGGCTGCTTCGCCATCAATACCAGAGCCCGCTTCCCCAATACCCAATCTCCAATACCCAATATCCAATATCCAATACCCAATCTCCCCTATCCACGAGCATACTTCAACGTCGTGCCCAGAATGAAGTACGCCGCCAGCGCCGTCCCCCGCACCGTCCCGGAAATCTTCGACTTGCCGCCAGCTCGCCGCCGGTAGCTGACAGGCACCTCGAACACATGATAGCCCTGCTTAGCCGCCTTCACCATCATCTCCGTGGGCCAGCCATAGGTCATCTCCTGCATGTCCAGTGCCTCCAGGACTGGCCGGCGAATGGCCCGGAACGGCCCCAAATCGGTGACCTGGAGCCCATACAACCAGCCCATCAGTTGCGCCGCCAGCCAGTTGCCGAAGCGCGCATGGGGTAGCAATGCACCGGGTTCCCGCTCCCCGCGCTCCCGAGAGCCGATTACCAGGTCGGCCTGACCAGCCAAAATGGGATCTACCAGGCGCGGGATTTCCTGCGGATCGTCGGCGCCGTCACCATCGAGAAAGATCAGAATGTCCGCATCACTGGCCGCCCGAGCGCCGGCATGGCAGGCAAACCCATAACCTCGACGCAGTTCGCGCACCACGCGAGCGCCGGCCGCCCCTGCCACTTGAGCCGTCTCGTCGGTCGACCCATTATCGACGACAATCACGTGATCTACCGCATCGCCAGGGATGGCGGCGATTACCGCAGCGATGGTAGACGCTTCGTTCAGCGCCGGGATGATGGCCGCGATGCGTATTGCGTATTGCGTATTG
>JBHHTZ010000933.1:0-1705 GCA_046753605.1 Anaerolineae bacterium | reverse complement strand
CTGCTCGTCTTGCAACAACCACGATCCCTACGCAGTACGCAGCACGCAATACGTTTCACGGCAAATCGCCCTTTCGACGGGCCAGATCAACCGTTCGAAGAGATCGGCTGCTCACACGCGGCCCTACGCCGCCAGTTGCGTCCGCAGCCAGCCGGTCACCGCGTGAACGGCCTCACTGTTGACTCCCAGTTCCGTGTGATTGAACCAGCGCGGCAGGTAGCGGATCAGTCCGTTGTCGTGCTGCACATCGGGTCGCGTCTCCTCGGTGACCACGCGCAGTTCGGCATTTGGGAAAAGCTTGGCCAGATCCTGGGTGCCTTCGATAATGTTAGGAATGTCGCGCACACTGCGTAGCAACAGCGTCGGCTTATCCTGCGGCGTCACGTCGCCCAACTCCTTCAGGAGATCGACGACATAGCCCGGAAAAGGTTCCCGGACGCTTGGGTTCGGGAAGTTCGCGAACATCCACTGGCCACGTGGCGAAACCTCCTGCACCACAGACGGCGAGATAGCAGCCAAGACGTCGGCGCTGCTCACCAGCGTGAGCCGGCCGCCAAGGCTGAGGCCGGTAGCTCCAACCGGGCCATAGCGGCGCATGTAGCCGACGGCCGCCTCGAAGTCGTCGCGTACGCCTGGCCCGACCGATGCGCTGTGCTCGCCGTGGCCACGCAAGTCAAACACCAGCGCGGCCAACCCGGCCTCAGCCAGAGCCGCCGCCATCCCCAGCATCTCAATCTTGCTGGAACCGTACCCGTGACACACCGCCACCCCGCCAACGGGGGCGTCCGGCTCCAGCAGAAAGGCCGGGACGATGTGCCCGTCTGCGGGCCGCACCTCGGTCACGCGTTCGAACTTCATCTTGTCAGCCTCCTCGTCAATTGCAAGCGATGCTCAGGGAGACGGTGCCTTCCGCTCGCCGTTTCCGTTCGACACAGCAGACAGATGTTCCTCGAAAGAAGCCAAGTCGGGGGCCTCCACCGCTTTGTCAACCAGACGCTCCACTTCCTCCAGGGGCAGTGTCTCCAACCGAGTGGCCGGCATGGCCGGCAGCCGTCCAAAGCGTCGCGCTAGAATGCGCATCAGAATCACTTCACACTCCTGCTTCCTCCCCTGGCTGATGCCCTGCTCGATGCCCTGCTCGATGCCCCGCTCGAGGCCCTGCTCGAGGCCCTGTTCAATCCCTTCCTGCACCCAATCCTCAATGAAAGATGCTCCGCGCAATTGTTCCACCTCCCCTCGAAAGAAACGCCATAAGAAGTCCTTCTCAAAGTATCGGGTCCCTATCGTTACCGCACAGGCCAGCAAATCCGCTCGCTTCTGGGTGTCTTGTTCCTGCAGAATCAGTTCCCGTTCCTGAGCCAGTACTGCCTGATCCGCCTCATTCCGCACCATCAGCAACAGGGGGGCGAGTTGCCTGTACTTCCCGGACCATATCTCGTTGTAGTAATCCCACAGCCTGAGCGCCGGATAGCGGTATTGATTGACCAGTACGTCTCCCAAGCACACATCGTAGCTCTCAGGAATCGACGACTCCCGGCGACGCAGGAAAATTGCCAGACTCACCACAGGCTTCTTGAACAGTTGTGTGAGCGCTCCGGCGTACGTGAACATGCGCTCTGGAAAACCGGCTTCATGTCCAACCTGAAACTCCAAGTGGAACAGGTACTCATGGCCCCCCTCATCGATCAGTTGGTGTACGAAGTCG
>JBHHTZ010000932.1:0-1709 GCA_046753605.1 Anaerolineae bacterium | reverse complement strand
TGGCCTCGGGCGAAGGGCACGACAAACAGGTCCCGGTCAGCCCTGAAACGAGTTGCCAGCGCCCACTCCACATCGTCCGCGCTGTAGATGTCCACGTCGTCATCCACGGCGATGACCATCTTGAGGCTGGGGAAGGCAGCAAAAGTAGCCATGATGGCGTTCTTCTGAATCCCCTCTGTGTTCTTCTTAAGTTGGATCACCGCGTGGTAGAAGCCGCAGCCCCCGTGGGAGAAGTGCACCGCCTGGACGGCCGAAATCTGGCGCGATACGAGCCGGTAAACGGCCGCTTCGCCCAGAAGCCCGACCGAGTTGTAGACTTCCTTGCCCGACAGGATGGTCTGCCAGATTGGATGCCGGCGCATTGTGATCCCCTTCACCCGAAACGTCCAGCGATCCTTACGGGGGGCGTAGTAGCCGGTGACTTCGGCAAAGGGGCCCTCCGGCCGGCGCACTTCAGGCAGCGCCTCGACTTCGATCACGAACTGAGCTGATGCGATTGCCTCCACGTTGACGAACTTGCCTGGCACCAGCTCCAACGGCTCACCCCGCAGGTGACTGGCAATGCCCAATTCATCCCGGTCGATAGGTGCGACGCTGGCCGGCGCCGCAGCCGCAAAGTGCACACTCGGATCGACGCCGTTGCTGATTGTCATCTCCAGCGGCTCGCCCCGCGCCTCGGCCCGCTCGTAGTAATCGCGGAGGTGACGGCCTTCGTCCATCTGCCCGGTTAGAACATCAGGCCCGACCACCATGAAACGCATAATTGAGGCGTTCCTGACACCGGTGTCGGGGTCCCGGGCGATGACGACGGAAGAATCGATATACGGCCCACCATCATTCAAGGCATGGATCGGAATCGGGAGCTCTCGCAGGTCCGGCTCCGCGAGAACCACTTCCTGGCAAGGGGCTGTGTCTATCACGACGGGATCAACAGGCGTCTGCTGCCATTCTGAGATAGCATCCGCAATGACAAAGGGGAGCTGGCGGAACTCACAGCCAAACATTCTGGCCAAAACGTGACGATTCCAGTACAGACCCGCCAACACCTGGTGTGGCGATCCTTTTACATGTTCGAAGAGGGCGCAGCGACCACCTTCCAACTGCTGGGCGATGCCGGCCAACTCGTACTCGAGATCAACCTCGCTCTCAATCCGCGCCAGGTCTCCCTGTGCCTCCATGAACCCGATAGCCGACTGGAGATCGTAGATGCCTTGCTGGGCGAGACTGGCGCCCGCCGCCCGAGAAGGATCGTCCGGTGATCGCTGCTGGCTACCCGTTGCAACTTCTACTTTCTGCGGTTGTAGAGTCTCGTCCTCCATCATACGATCCACACTCCATCCAGCCTAGACGCCGGCTCAGGACACCTTGTCGAACGAAGGGGAACTGAGGGAACTCAGGGGAACTGAGAGAACTCGCGAACCTCCCACAAGTTCCCGTCAATTCCCCTGAGTTCCCCCGAGTTTCCTGTGCTCCACACGTCCAACTAGCCAGCAACGAGCCGGGGCGGTTAGCGAGCGCTCCTATCCCTTGGAATCGTCGCCCGGATCTGGGAACTCACCCAGGTTCTCCAGCACGACGTTGTGGAGAGCCCCTTCGACCTTCTGTACCTGTCGCACGTAGATGGGATTGACGACATTGTGCGTGGCGGGATCGAACTTGAACTCACCGCGTGGGCTCTTGAATTTGACTGCTGCCAGGGCCTCGATGAC
>JBHHTZ010000931.1:0-1716 GCA_046753605.1 Anaerolineae bacterium | reverse complement strand
TACCTGGGCGTCCATGCGGGACTGAAAGCGCCGGCCGGCATCTCCGTCACCGCCGTCTGCCCGCTCCCGTCGGGGTTCATCGCGTAGACCTGCGGTTGGCCGGCCCGGTTTGAAACGAAGGAGATGAAGCGGTTGGGCGACCACGCCAGGCCGTAGCCCGCGAATTCCTGCTTGTAGACCGCATTCGCCGTCACCAGGTGGGGGTTGCTACCGTCGGCGTCCATCACCCAAATCTCGTTGCGGACGCCGGTCCACACGCCGCAGGCGATCTGTCGGCCATCCGGCGACCACACCGGTCGGAAGTTGTCGAAGTCGTTATCGGTGAGACGAACCTGCTGGCTCCCATCGGCATTCATCACCCAAACCTGCCATCGCCCGGAGCGATTGGAGATGAAGGCGATGCGGTTCCCCGCCGGCGACCACGACGGGTGTTTGTCCTGCCAGGGGTTGTTGCTGATCCGCCGCAGGCCGCTGCCGTCGGTGTTCACCACGTAAATCTCGCGGTTGCCGTCGCGGAGGGACATGAACGCCAGGCGTTGCCCATCGGGCGACCACGTGGGCTGCCAGTCACTGGCATCAGTTAATCGAACGCGCCCGCTGCCGTCTGCGTTGATCAGATGGATGCCCGGCTCGTCCTCCAGCAGGCCGGCAAAGGCGATCCGGTCCGCCGCCGGCGACCAGTCCGGATCGACCCCCAGGCCCAACGCTTGAAGTCCCGAACCATCAGCCTGCATCACGTACAGCGTACTCTTATCCGGCGAGACCTTTGAGACGAACGCAAGCCGGCCCCTCGGGAGTTGCACCACAGCCGGTGTCACCGTCGGCTGTGCCGTCGGCGACCCGGTTGGCGCTGCGGTCGAGGTGGACGTGGGCGGGCGCGGCGTGGACGTCGCAACGGACGAAGGCGTGACGGACGCTGTCGGTGTGAGCGTCCTGACGGCAGCCGCGAGCGCAACGGGCGTCACCGCCGGCGCCGGCCGCGACGTCCCGGACACGCGGCCGTAGGCCCACCAGCCGAAGGCGCTCAGCAAGCCGGCCACAACCAGGAACACGAAGACCCCTGCCAGCAGGCGCAGCCGGCCATCCCGTTGTTGCGCGGGCGTCTGGGGCCGACTCGGCGCGGCCCGGCTGCTGATGCGCGGGGGAGGAACGGACCGCGCCGCGCCGGTTCGCCTGGCCGGCCCAGCAGGAACCGCCGCCTTCTTCGGTTCAGTCGTAGCCGGCCCCGCCCATAACCGATACGTGGGGTCGCCGTACAGGACGAAAGATGCCCAGGTGGGGTCGGCCGGCCGCTCCTGGTGGAGGCGCTGTCGCGTGGCGCGCAACGCTTCGCCCACGGGATCGCCGGCCAACGCGCGGTCGTAGAAGAAGGCGGCAAACCGTCGTGAGCCGGCATCGAGCACCGGCCACAGCGCCCCGATGAACCCCTGCGCGCCGCCAAAGATGAACGCCGCAGCCAGGCTTTCAGCGGCCGCACCCAGATAGGTCAGCGGCGGATGGGCGGTCTCTTGCAGGTCCGCCTGGGCGGAGGAGCAGGCATTGAGGAACACCAGGGGAGTTCCCCGCAGCCCCCGTTCGATCTGGCTGGCCGGCAATACTCGCCCCTGGGCCAGTTCCAGCGCGCTCTCCTCCCCATCGTCATCGCCGAAGCGGGCGTGGCCGGCGTAGTGGATCACGTCGTACCGCCCGGTCCCCAGCGCCTCCTGCACACTCAGG
>JBHHTZ010000930.1:0-1719 GCA_046753605.1 Anaerolineae bacterium | reverse complement strand
CACGGGCACGCCTGCCCTGAGCTTGCCGAAGGGTCATGCCCGTGCGGGCGCCGGCTGAGAAGCAGTGCGCTGTTACCGGATTATTTCCTCAATCTTCATCAACTGCCGGCTTCCAACATCTGCGCCACGATCTCTTTCAAGAACTTGGCGACGGCCATCGCCGTGATGCCGACCGGGTCGCGCTCCGGGTTGAACTCGACGATGTCGGCACCCAATCATCAAGGTAGCCAGCCAGAAGGCTCATGACCGGAATCTGTTCAGGCACTCGCAGGCAGCCACTAAGATCTCAGCACAGGCGATGGCCGGCTCCCAGCCGTGTCCATGATCCTCGAAGCTCCACCAGGCCGACAGCACAGCCTGAGCCAACCCCCAGCCGGCGATTCGCTCGCGGTCGAACCCCAGCTCCTCAGCCAATTGGTCCACGCGGCGCGCCAGAACGCGGGCCGGCTGTGGCTCGGTGAGAAGCTGTGGCAGCGGGTTGCGCAGAAGCGCGCCCACCTCGTATGCTGGCTCGCCCACCACCCCCTTGGGGTCGAGGGCCAGCCAGGGTTGGCGCTCGGCGGACAGGATGTTTTCATGGTGCAAGTCGCCGTGCAAGAGCACCGGTTCCTCCATCGAGATGAGGAGCTCGCCGAAGAGTGATTCCGCCATCTCGACCAGTTTCACGGGGAAGGGGCCGGCGCCGCCGTCGAAGTGATCGCGCAGCCCCTGGAGGCCGGCGGCCCATTTGGCAACCGTTGGGAAGGGATGATCTGCCGGCACGGGCCGCCACAACCGGCGCATCACGCCGGCGGCTATCGAGGTGGCCGCCCCGTCATCCGCCAGGCTCGACAGCGGTGTGCCTGGCTGAAGCCGCTCCAGCAATAAGATACCCTCCTCGGGGTCTGCGTCCAGCAACCGGACGCTGCCCCGACCATTGTAGAGTCGGAGGGCCTCGATCTCGGTTGTGAGTTCAGGGTTGGGGATGCCTACCTTCAGGACGACTTCGGCGCCATCTGTACGGATGGCCGGCGCGACGTAGTTGTAGGAGAGGTCCGCGAACGGTGGCATGACCGCCAGCGACCAGCGCTGCTCGCAGGCGGTGATGGTGGCCGGCAGTTGTCGCAGCCAGTCGAGGCCGGCCGCGCCGTGGAGTTCGACGATCGTGCGACGAAATCCTTTAGGAAGACCTCTCATGGGTAGGCGTCGATACGGGTCGATCAGGGAAGAAAGCGACATCTGGCCTTTGCCAGACATCCTCTGCTACTTTAACTCTGCAATCAGCTCCGCCAAGTCTCCGTAGTCATACGGTGGGCGTCTGCGGACAGCAAGTACGTCTACTGAGTTTTCCTCTTTCCGGAGGACGCGGGTTATCGGCCAGGGCATCAATTGCGCGTCTCACACGTTGGCGTACGTTGCCAGGTAGATTCTTGATTTCCTGCCAAGCACTGGGGATAACGTAGACTGTGTACCGACTCACTCCAGTGCCTCTTTCACGTCATCCCATTTCAGCCAGCCGGCTCGCTCTCGGTCACCCTCAAACGCCTTCAGTTGGTCATAGGCTCGTCTGGCTATCTGGACATCTTCTGCGGTCTCCAGCCACTCAATCAAAGCCTCCCACTCGTCCAGGCTGACAACCGCCAACCGCTTTCCCTTCGCCGTTATGTATTGGACAGATTCCAAGGCTTCCAACGCAGTCATTGAACTTCCTCCGCAGCTATATCGGGTGTATACTTCAAG
>JBHHTZ010000929.1:0-1720 GCA_046753605.1 Anaerolineae bacterium | reverse complement strand
ACTACCCCACGGCGATCCGCTACGCCCAGCGTCTGCTGCGGCATGACCCGCTGCACGAGGCGACCTATCGCCAGTTGATGCGCCTGCGCGCCCTGAGCGGCGACCGCGCCGGCGCCCTGCGGGCCTACCACACCTGCGCCACGACCTTACAGCGCGAACTAGCCGTCGAGCCGAGCCCGGCGACCCGCGAGATGTACGAACGCCTGCTGAATGTCGAGACGCACTCGGAAGCCGGCGCGAGGCCCCCGGCAGCATTAGTCGCCAGCCCGCCCCTGGTGGGACGCCATCGGGAGTGGCAGCAGTTGCAGAGAGCGTGGCGCAGAGCCGTCAGAGGACATGCCCAACTCGTGTTGGTGGCCGGCGAGGCCGGCATCGGAAAGTCACGCCTGGCTGAGGATCTTATCGACTGGGCTGAGCGACAGGGGATCACCACGGCCAGCACGCGCTCCTATGCCGCCGAGGGTGCGCTGGCCTATGCCCCCGTGGCGGCCTGGCTGCGGACGGACACCCTGCACGCCGCGTTGCCGGCGCTGGAGGACGTCTGGCTCACCGAAGTGGCGCGGGTCTTGCCGGAGCTCCTGAGCGAACGGCCTGACGTGTCTCCCCCTGGCCCGCTGACCGAAAGCTGGCAGCGCCGGCGGCTGTTTGAGGCCCTGGCGAGGGCTATCCTGGCGAGGGGCCAACCGCTGCTACTGGTGATCCACGGCTTGCAGTGGTGTGACCAGGAGACGCTGGAGTGGCTGCACTATCTGCTGCGCTTCGATCCCCGGGCACGGCTGCTCATCGTCGGCACGTTCCGGCTCGGAGCGACGGGACCTGATCACGCGCTGACATCGCTGCGGCTGGCGCTACGCCGCAGCCGGCAATTCACCGAGATGGAGTTGAGTCCGCTGGATGAAGCCGAAACGGCAACGCTGGCAGGGCACGTGGCGGGCCGGGAACTCCCCCCAGCCCTGGCGACGCGAATCTATGAGGAAACTGAGGGGAATCCGCTGTTTGTGGTGGAAACTGTGCGCGCGGCTGCTGGAGATCAGATATTGGATATTGGATATTGGGAAGTGTCCGCTGATGCCCAACCCTCCGACAGCGCTCAGGACGGGTCCCCAATATCCAATATCCAATACCTCCCATCCAGAGTGCAGGCGGTGATCCACGAACGGCTGGCTCAGCTCTCCCCGCCGGCGCGGGAACTGGCCAGCCTGGCAGCGACCATCGGTCGGGAGTTCACCTTCGATGTGCTGGCTCGGGCGAGCGACGGCGATGAAGACGCGCTGGTGCAGGGGTTGGATGAGCTGTGGCAGCGGCGGATTGTGCGGGAGCAGGGTGAGGATGGTTACGACTTCAGCCACGACAAGATCCGCGAGGTGGCTTACGCCGGGGTGAGCACAGCCCGGCGACGGCTGCTACACCGTCGAGTCGCACAGGCCTTGGAGTCCGTGCATACTCACGATGTGGATGCTGTCAGCGGTCAGGTGGCCGCCCACTATGAACGTGCCGGCCTGCCGGCGCAGGCGATCCCATACTACCAGCGAGCGGCCGAGGCGGCGGTGCGAGTCTGTGCCAACAACGAAGCCGCCGATCATCTCACCCGAGGACTCACGTTACTCGAGGCTCTGCCCCAGACTGCGAAGCGCGTTGAGCAAGAGTTGGCGCTGCAACTGGCGTTGGGCAATGCGCTCAGCTTCACCAGGGGCCTGGCATCCCCGGAGTTGGGCGCGGC
>JBHHTZ010000928.1:0-1721 GCA_046753605.1 Anaerolineae bacterium | reverse complement strand
ATGAAGCCGTGCTGCGCCCCCTCGACGGGCAGATAAGTGACATTGGCTCCGACGCCATCCAGGGCCGCGTACAGCCGCGCCGAGTTCTCGTAGCTCACGGCGGCGTCGTCGGTGCCGTGGATGAGGAGGGTGGGCGGCGCGTCCGCCGTCACGTAGGTCATCGGCGAGGCGGCGGCGCAGAGCTGCGGCGCGTCCTGGCAGGCCTGGCCGCCCAAGAAGACGGCCACGATCCCCTCAGCCGGCTCGCTCTCCTGGGCGTGGAAGGCCAGGTCCACAGGGCCGAAGCAGGAGATGACCGCCTGAACGCCCAGGTCGGCCGCCGGGTCGCCGCAGGAAGGCTGCCAGGATGCTGAAGGGGCGGACGGAGCGGCAGACAGGCCGGCCAGCGCTGCCAGATGCCCTCCGGCAGAGGTTCCCATCAGGGCGATGCGATCAGCATCCACGTCGTATTCGGTCGCGTGCTCTCGCACCCAGGCGATGGCGCACTGCACGTCGGCCACCGCTGCGGGGAAGGGGAACTCGAGCGCCAGGCGGTAGTTGATGGCAAAGGCGGCGTAGTTGTGCTCCGCCATCCACTCTCCCAGCCGGGAATGGCTCTCCTTGCCGCCCGTCTGCCAGTAGCCGCCGTGAATGAGGATAACGGCGGGATGTGGGCCGGGGGCCGCCGGCAGGTAGGCGTCCAGTGCCAGCGACTCGCCTTCGACGACGGCGAAGGTCACGTCGGTGCTCACGGTCGGCTCGCCGAACCAGTCCTTCATCAGTAGCGGGAGATACACCCGACGCGGCGTCGTCTGTGGGGGATACTCCACCAGTACCTCGTCCAGGTTGGCGTCCCAGTTGTCGGCCCGCACGCGGTCGGCCATCTCGGCCACGGCTGCCAGTCCGACGTCATTTCTGGTGCCGCCCCCGATCATCGGGTGGGCCCACGACACGATGTTCAGCCAGTTGGCCGGCTGGGTGTTGGCGTCGTTGTCGGGGAATGTTTCCAGCGGGTAGTCGGGTTTGACTTGCCCCACGTAGCTCACATCGGGGTTCAGGCGCACCCAGAGGCCCGCGCCATGGTGAAAGCCGTCGTAGGCCATGTGGATGTGGGGCTTGTCCTGTGCGGGCTGCACGTGGTCCTGTTTGGCGAAGGTGAGCATCACCTTGAGCTGCGGGGCCGAACTGACCAGCAGGGGGTAGTTCTCAACCGTCATGCGGTAGGGCCAGGCGGCTTGCGCCTCCGCCGGCGTCGCCAGGTCCTCGGGCCAGTCCTCCAGCGTCAGCGCGCCGTTGTCCAGCAGCGCCTGGGTGAGTCGCATGGAGTAGTAGCGCTTGTCCCACATCTGGGGCACCCGGCTGCCCAGCACGTAGTCCTCGCCGTCGGGCACGGCGAAGTAGGGTCGCCCATCGGGGTACTCGGCGTTCTGCAGCCAGCCGACTGTGGAGTAGTCAACGTCCAGGCCCAGGGGCGAGTAGTCGTCGGGGTAGGCATAGTAGGGGTTGTAGACAGGCTCGCTGTGCTCCCCCCAGTGCCCGACCTCGACGCACGACAGGGTGTCCGTGGTCGGGTTCTCCCCGCCCACCAGGTACTTGACGTTGGGCAGGTCGTCGCCGTAGTGCGCGAGGACGTTGGTGGCGGCGATGCCGGGATGGGAGAAGGCGTAGAGGCCAATGTTGTCCGTCAGCGGGGTGACGTCGAGCAACTCAGCGATGTAGTGGCCCTGGTAGTCGGGGATTTG
>JBHHTZ010000927.1:0-1722 GCA_046753605.1 Anaerolineae bacterium | reverse complement strand
ATGGGGCGCAGCTTCGTAGCCCGCCGACTTCATCGGCGGGCGGGCGACGCCGGCGAGATGAATCTCGTTTGGCGAGACATTACCCGATTAAGTTGTCAAAGTTCATCAGTCGTTTGCGTGGGGGCAAAGCGACTGAAGTCGCCACTACGATCTTCTGCACCCTGGACCATCTCGCGATATAACGCGACGGTTCGACGGGCTACTTGGGCCTGCGTGAAATGCTGCAAAACCCGGGCGCGCCCGGCCTGTCCCAGCCGGCCTCGCAGATCGGGATCAACCATGATCTGCCTGAGGTGGTTGCGCAGCGCGCCGGCGTCCCCTTCGGGAAAGATCAGGCCGGCCTCCCCAACGACGTTGGGGATCTCTCCGCACGTCGAGCCGATCACCGGCGCCTGGCACGCCATCGCCTCGATCAGCACGCGCCCAAACTGCTCCTTCCAGTTGGGCTGGGTCCGCGAGGGCAGAACGAGGACGTCGAGTCGGTTCAGATAGGCCAGCACCTGGCACGACGGTCTTGCCGGATCGAAGAACACGCGGCCGTCGAGCCCCAGCCGGCTGGTCTGGCGCTGGAGCGCGTCGCGCTGTGGTCCGGAACCCATGATCCTTACTTGCCACTCGCCTTGGAGTCCGGCAGCGGCGTCCAACAGCAGATCGACGCCCTTGGCCTGAACGAGTCGTCCAACATACCCGATGGTGAACGTGCGGTCCGTGCGCTCTGTCTGGTCCGTGGCCGGCGCGTACAGCTCCGGATCGACGCCGAATTGCGGGATCAGTTCGACAGGGCCGCGGTAGCCCTTGTCTTTCAGCACCTGAACAGCTTCCTGGTTGCCGGCGATGGCGGCATCGGCGTGCCGGAGCACGTAGCGCTCGATCCACGAGAAGGGGGGCGGATACCGCCGGTGAAGGTTCTGCCAGGTGAAAAAGAGCATCCGGGCACCGGTGCGCCGGCCAAGCCACATCGCCTGACACGTCGCCAGGTTGTATGGTTCCTCATCAATGTGGATGATGTGCGGCCTCAGTTCGCGGATGCGACGGCCCAGACCCGGGTAGAAGTGCAGGTGGAAGCGGCCGTTCAACGCCATCGGTTCAACGAGAAGCTGGTAGCCCTGTGTGTACTGGCGTTCGAGGGTGATAGATCGACCGGCTTCTCGCCATGTCGGCGGCACGACGACGGTCAGGTCCACATCCTCGTGCCGGCCGATTTCCTCCAGCTTGCGCTGGTAGGCTCCCACCACACAGGCCTTCGACACCATCAGGACGCGCATAGGCAAACCAATGGGAGTTCCCATCAGCGCAGACCCTAAAGGTTTCCGAAAAACCTTTAGGGTCTACGCGCCGGCTCGCCTCAATGCACCCCGAATCTCTGCCAGGTGAGCCGAGACGTGCCAGATCTGACGCTCGATGGGGTACACCGGGTCAATCTCGCCGTAGACCGGGTGCAACACCACGTTCTGGCGTTGCTCCGGAGTGAGGCTGCCGGCTAACTCAATCATCTTCTGTCGGTTGGACTGCCACTGCTCCACGATTTCCGACAGTGGCTTGCTCTCATACCGGGCAACGCTCCGGGCGTTCATCTCATCGCGATCGAAGGACTCAAACTCGAATGCCGGCTTCCTGGCAATGATCTCTGCCATGCGGCGAAGCTGCCACTCGGCGGCTGTGAGGTGTGCCATCACGCCCCAGATGGTCCAGTCATCCTCCCCCAGGGAGAGGCCGGCGACG
>JBHHTZ010000926.1:0-1726 GCA_046753605.1 Anaerolineae bacterium | reverse complement strand
GCCCCCACACAAAGGATGGGGGCGGAGAGAAGTCCCGGCGAAGCCGGTTAAGTTCATCCAATAGGAATTTGTAACAGTGGGAAACATGCGCGACTTTGGCAAAAGACATTCGTTCTGGTAGTTTCACGGTAGGCTGAGTGCATTGACGGTTTGGCCGAATGATGCAGGATTCCTATTTCAACCGGATTCCGGCTTGACGTAGGATTGCTGCTCGGCAATCGAGGGGTCGCGGAGGAACTTGCCGCCGCACTCCGGGCAGATCAGTTCAGGGCACGCCCCTGGCTCCGTCGGTGGGAAGGCGTCTACGATAATGTCTTCGACCCAATCACGGTGTTCACAAGAATGGCAGCGGTAGTTGTACCAGTCCGAGGGAGTATGCCACGGCATTTCCGCAAGCATCTTTTGTAGCCACAGCGGATGATCGGGATTCGGTTCGTCCATCGGAAACTCCATTATCGAACAGTTGCTCCTCTTTCAGAATGCCGTAGTCTGGATGGTACACCAATTCCAAGTCCATCGGCGTCTCGCAGCGAGGACACAGCAGAGGTTCTTGGCCAAACGTGGCCAGAAAGAGTTGGGTGAATTTCGGACGAGGCAGAACCCGATAGCCGCGGGGATCACTCGGGCCCTTGCTGGGAAACAAACCGGCCAGTTGCTCTCGCATTTGTTGGTAACGCGTGTTGCTGTGCAAGCCAAAGTAGCGGATGCGTTGAAACCCCTTGGGCAAGATGTGCTGCACCATGCGGCCCACGAAACGCAACGCCGGCAAGGTGGTGTGTTCGATCGCTTTCGTTTTGTGGTCTTCGTACCGGTAACGCACTTGCTGGCCATCGTACTGTTCCAACCGACGGATGGAGATGGGCGGCGAGACCACGTATTTGGCCAGATATTCGGCCAAGCCCTTTCCACCGGGTGGTACATCGCCCGGTTGAAGATAAGCCACGAAGCCCTTGGGGTAGTTTTTCCAGCCCCGGTCGATATCTTGCTCGACACGCGGGTCATCCACCTGTTGTCGGAGCAGACCGAGGAGATGGTATTGCCACTTGTGGTGCATCAGTTCATAAGGAATGAAGCGGACGGTTTTCCAGGTTCCCTTCGGCGTGAGGCCACCGGCAGTGACCAATATGTGGAGATGTGGGTTGTACTCTCCCGAGCGACCGTAGGTTTGCAGCACCATGGCACAGCCAATGTCGAGTGGCATGCCGGTGGTGACCTCGAAGATCTCTTTGAGGCAGGCGTAGCCGGTCCGCATCAGATCGCTGAGCAGTTCGGGCCGCTGATAGAACCAGCAGCGGACAAAGTCGGGTGTGGTCAGCACAAAGTGTCGATACGTGACACTTGGGAAGAGACGCCTGCCGATGAAATTGGCCCATTGGCTCATCCGAGGTTGAGCACAGGAAAGGCAGAAAGACGACTTGCAGGTAAAAGCGATCCGTCGAGTCTCGCCGCAGAGAAGGCACCGATACTGCGCATAGCCCATCTTCTCCGGGTCGCCGCAGTCGAGCATCTTTTGCACTGCCGAGTTATAGTCCGGCGTATCGAAGCGAGGATACCTGACCTTGAAGGCATCCCAATGATCCCGGAAGATCTGCCTGAACGTATCCTTGTCCGTCTGCATCCCGCCGTTCCTCCAAGAACAGTGTACGGGGCACGGACTTCATGTCCATCCCTGCCCCCACACAAAGGATGGGGGCGGAGAGAAGTCCCGGCGAAGCCGGTTAAGTTC
>JBHHTZ010000925.1:0-1735 GCA_046753605.1 Anaerolineae bacterium | reverse complement strand
AAGGAGGCGCAAATGAACGGCTACGATGATGCAATTATGCTCAATAGCCAGGGGAAGGTCACGGAGGCCACAACAGCTTGCGTCTTCATGATCCGCGATGGCACGCTAATCACCTCGCCTGTGACCAGTGGCATTCTGGAGAGCATTACCAGGGCCACCTTGATCAAGCTGTTTCGGGAACAGTTGGACAGGCCCGTCATCGAACGTGACATTGACCGGACCGAGTTGTATATAGCTGATGAGCTCTTCTACTGTGGGACCGGCCATGAGATTACAGCCATCACCTCTGTGGACCGGTTTCCTGTTGGAGACGGTGAAGTTGGTCCCATCACCAAAGAGACTGAGACTCTTTACCACAGCATAGTGCGTGGAGAACACCCAGATTACATGGCGTGGTGTTCGCCTGTTTGGTAATCAAATACATCCGGTAGCAATGCGACCATGGCAGCGCAACCTGTACCCCCTCTGGATAGCACAGTTCGTGGCCATCGCCGGCTTGAGCGTGGTCATTCCCTTTCTGCCCTACTACGTACAGGAGCTAGGCGCGGAGCAGGTAGAGTTATGGTCGGGTCTGTTGTTGGCCTCAATCGGCGTGACGATGGGCATCTTCTCTCCTGTCTGGGGCAGTCTGGCCGATCGCTACGGACGCAAATTAATGCTGGCGCGGGCCTTGTTCGGAGGAGCGCTGCTGTTGGGGGCCATGGGTTTCGTTCGGAATGTGCAGCAACTATTGGTGCTGTGTCTTCTGTTGGGTTGCCTGGGCGGCGCCGTCCCGGCCGCGACACCTTTGGTGGTCAGTTCCGCCCCGCGCCAGCAGGCCGGTCAAGCCCTGGGGCTGATGCAGATGGCCGTCTTCGCCGGAGCGTCGGTGGGACCGCTACTGGGCGGGCCGGCGGCCGATCGTTTTGGCTACCCGACGACCTTTGTCGTGACCGGAGGCCTGCAGTTCCTGGCCGGAATGCTCGTGGTTGTTTTTGTGCGCGAGGAGTTCAGACCCCTGCATCACCAGACGGAGATCCAAAGGGGGGACTTCTGGTTGGGGATCGGATTTGTATTCCGCTCGCGAGAGATGCTGGCGGTGATGGGTCTCGAGTTGATGTTGCGGCTCGGGGCCAGGATTATGGGGCCGGTGCTGCCCCTGTTTGTGCAGATGCTGGTTGCCAGCGAGGTAGGCGTGGCTTCCCTGGTCGGGATCATAACCGGGCTAACCGCGGCTACCAGCGCCGTCGGGGCTGTCCTCTTGGGACGAGCCAGCGACCGGTTTGGCTATCGCCCGATGCTGCTGGCCTGCGCCCTGGTTATGACCGTCGTGTACATACCGCAGTTTTTCGTGACCACACCTCTGCAGTTGCTGATCCTCCAGGCGGCAGGCGGCGCGGCTATGGGCGGCGGGCTGGCCGCAATTGGGGCGCTACTGGCCGATCTATCGCCGGAGGGACGACAAGGAGCCATCTACGGGCTCGATGCGACCGCCGTCTCAGTGGCTAACACGCTGGCCCCCATGATCGGGGCAGTCGTGGCCGTGGGGCTGGGGCTACGGGCTCCATTCCTGTTTGCGGCCGGCGTCTACGGCTTGGCAACGCTTTTGATACTGTGGGCGATTCCTGGCCGCCGGCCGGAGCGGGCGGAGTTGCCACGGATTTAGGACTCCGCCACTGCCAAGCCGGCGACGGTCATCTGCACAGGGCGATATACGCCAAGAAGAACGATGAGGATGAGGAGTGGCGGATTGAAC
>JBHHTZ010000924.1:0-1735 GCA_046753605.1 Anaerolineae bacterium | reverse complement strand
AACGACTAAAGTCGTTACTACGAACTCCATAACGGGAATTGCTGGCCAGCCGATGAACAATGCGGGCACCTGGTGGCTCAAAGGAGCGTGGATTGAATTGGGTCTCGAGCAGGCCTTTCTGGATGTGGTTGAGGCGGCTTGCCAACGCTATGGCGCCGGGTCGAGTCCGCCGCTGCGCGTCCTGACGCATGCGCAAGCGGTCTTGGTCCGCAAGACCCTATCTGGCAAAACCATCGAAATGCGTGTCGCGGATCTGATCCTGAGCAATAATCCCCAGATTGTGGAGCAGAAGCGTGCTCAACCGATTGCAGGCCGTATTCGCGTCATTTCAAAAATATGAGGATGGGCGCCGCCGCGCTCATCACGGCCGATGAATTGCTGACCTACGAGATTACCGTCTCCACAACCCCCTCCAGCCTCTCCTGCACCCGCTTCAGCCGCGGGCCGGCCCCGGACTCGCGGAATATCTCCGCCGCCTGCTCCAACTGCGCGCGGGCGTCGGCCAGCTCACCCCACTCCGCCAGCGCCTCACCGTGGGCCGCCGCTGTCTTCGCCAGCTCGTGAGCTTCGCCGGACTGCTCGAAGATGCGCCGGCTCGCCTCGAAGTGTTCGCGAGCAGCCGCGCGCTCATCTTTTGCAGCCGCCACCTGGCCCAGTATGCGATGAGCCACCCCCACAAAGGTATCGCTGTGTAGCTCTGTCGCCGCTTCGAGAGATTTCTGTGCGTACACCGCTGCACTGCCGGCGTCCTCCAGCCCCAGGTGCAGTTGGGCCAGGATGCGGTAAATCTCCGGCAGTAGCCCCTCGGCTTCGATCTCGCGGCACAGCGCCAGGGCCTCGGTCAAGTGGTGACGGCCGCCGGCCGGATCGCCGAGCCGGAAACTCGTCAGGCCCAGGTTCATGTGGGACATGGCCAGCCCATACATGTCGCCGATCTTCTCCTTGATGGAGAGGCTCTGTTCGTAGCACTCGTGGGCGGCCTGGTAATCGCCCCGGTAGTAGTGCGCAACGCCGATGTTGTTGTGCAGTTGCGCGGTGCCCTGCAGATCGTCCAGATCGGAACGGAGGTCCAGGCTGCGATGGAAATGGTCCAGCGCGGCCGAATAGTTGCCCTGACCCAGGTAAGCGGATCCAAGCGTATTGGTCAACCAGGCGATCTCCTGGCGGGTGTCCAGTTCGCCCAGTCCGTTCAGGCTATCCAGGGCGCGCCGGCATAGATCGATGGCCTCGGCGTGCCGGCCCTCGCGGATGTGGATCAGCGCGATGCCGTCGTCCAGCCGGGCTCGGATGGGCGCCCCGTCGGCGTCAGCCAGTGCCGCCTTGCCACGCTGGAAATGGGAGAGCGCCGCTTCGTAGTCGCCGCCGCGCTCGTACACCCGGCCGATTCGTCGGTGCAAATCGGCGATCTCCTGTGAGTCCACAGCCAGGCCGAGCGCCCGCTGATAGCTGGCGATAGCCTCGGCGTGCCGTCCCTGGAGCGTGAAGACGTCCCCCAGGCCGGCGCTGACCGCCGCCTCGGTCGCGGCATCCGGTCTCAGGGACAGGGCGCGCTGGTAATGCTCAACGGCAGCATCCGCAGCGTACAACGCGCGCGCTCGATGGCCGGCGGCAACCGCATACTTCAATGCTTTATCCCGAGTGCCGCCCAGGCCGAAATGGTAGGCCAGCCGATCCACCACCCCGTTGGGGGATGGCAGATGCGTCGCTTCCAGCGCCTGCCCCACGCGACAGTGCA
>JBHHTZ010000923.1:0-1747 GCA_046753605.1 Anaerolineae bacterium | reverse complement strand
GGGCGCTGGAATACGCCGACCAACCCCTCACCGACGCGCCCAAATATCAGGCCCTGATGGAGATATCGCTTGTCGCGAAATCCCGCTGACACGAAGGAACGACAGCGACAAGGTGAAGCGCGTGAGAAGCCTTCTCAACCGGCCGCTTTCTCATTCTCACGGGGGAGAAAGGAAAACACTTCCACGATGAAACACACCCGCTCACTTTTAATGTTCCTCGCGATCAGCGCGCTGGCCTGCCGCCTGGGTGCACGGCCGGCTCCATCGCCGACCCAGGCCGGGGAGGCCGCCGTCGTATCAAGCGCGCAGACGGCGGCCCCCGAAACGCCGGCCTTGCCTCCCGCCCCTCCGTTGCAGTCAACCGCAGCCCCTCCATCCACGCAAGTAGCTGTCGGCCACTACATCGACGTCCACATGCACCTGGACGGCATGAACAGGTCAGGCAGCGCGATCGTTAAGGATTACGAGACAGCGGCGGAGAATCTGATCGCCTTGATGGATCAGTATGATGTCGCCTCGGCGCTCGTCATGCCGCCGCCGCAGTACCCCGGACAACCCGGCGCTTATGACTTCCATAATCTCCTGGGCGCAGTTGCAGATCATCCGGGCCGGCTCTACCTGGTCGCCGGCGGCGGCACGCTCAACCCACTGATTGTTGGAACGGAGGCTTCAGATGTCACCGATCAACTGCGCGCCGAGTTTGAATCCCAGGCCGAGGCGATCATCGCCGACGGTGCAGCAGCCTTCGGGGAGATGGCCGCGCTCCACCTTTGTATGCAGGAAAGGCACCACTTCATTGCTGCGCCGCCCAATCACCCCCTCTTCCTGCTGCTGGCGGATATCGCCGCGCGCCACGGCGTCCCCATTGACCTGCACATGGAAGCCGTACCGGAGGACATGCCCACGCCTGCTAATCTGCTGCAGGCGTGCAGTCAGAATCCTTCTACGCTCGATGCGACCATTCCGCCCCTTGAAGAACTGCTGGCGCACAACCGAGACGCCAAGATTGTCTGGCAGCACATCGGCTGGGACAACATTGGCTATATGACGGCGGATCTGATGCGCAGGTTGCTCACAGAACATCCCAATCTCTATCTGGCGTTGAAGGTGGAAGAGCGGGAGGTGCAGGTCGAGAGCAATGACCCCATGCCGAATCGTATCGTTGACGAAAGCGGACAGATACGCCCGGAATGGATGCAGTTGATCAGCGACTTCCCGGACCGCATCCTGATCGGCGCGGACGAATTTATCGGCATTCCCGGCGCGACGCCGACCTACCCCCAATCCTTTGAGGAGATATGGCCCATCCTTGACCAGTTGCCGCCCGACCTGGCAGCGCAGGTGGGGCGCGATAACGCGCCGAGCGTGTATAACTTGAGATAGTAAAGGCGCGATAACTTCGGCTCGGCGACGCTGCTCCCGTGAATGGGGTACAAACCCAGCCCGAAGGAGATTGACACTATGAAACAACTCACCCTCTTCCTGCTCTTGCTGCTCACACTCACGGTGGCGTGTCGTTTCGGCGCCCAGCCTGCTCCGCCCGGCAGTGGGGTAACTCCCGTGACAACGGCGACCGCCGCAGCCACGCCTGCCCCGCCTCCACTTGATCCAGAGGCAGCTATAACGGACTTCGACCCGGCCACTCCAGACGGGTTTTTCGATCTGGAGTCTCTTATTATGCATCCGGCCTCGTACCCTATAACGGCCGCGGCGGCGGCAGCTCATGTTGAAGAGCCTGATTTCGACG
>JBHHTZ010000922.1:0-1747 GCA_046753605.1 Anaerolineae bacterium | reverse complement strand
CAGCTTCAGAAACTGAGGAGGTTTGGCCATGAATGACAAGTATGATCCGATTACGCTGGAAATCATCCAGAGTTCGCTACAGGCGGCTGCTGATGAGATGTTCGCCGCTCTGCGCCGCACGGCCATGAGCGCCATCATCTACGAAGTGCTCGACATGGGCACTGGCATCACCGACAGGAACGGCGAGCTGGCCGGTTCCGGGGCCGGCATCCCGGCCTTTGTCGGTGTACTGGACAAGACCGTCAAGCGGGTAATGGCAAAGTTCAACCAGCCGGGCAACCCTTCGACGGGTCCCTCGACAGGCTCGGGAGGGGCCTCAGGACGCCGCATTGAGCCGGGTGACATCTTTATCACCAATGACCCGTACACTGGCGGCGTGACGCACCTGAACGACGTCGTGCTGACCATGCCGGTCTTTGCAGACGGCGAGATCGTGGCCTGGACCGCCAATATCGCCCACTGGAACGACGTGGGTGGCATGGTGCCCGGCAGCATGTCAACCGACGCGACCGAGATCTTTCAGGAAGGAATGATCCTGTCGGGCATCAAGCTCTTTTCCCGCGGCGAGCCTATTCGGTCCGTGTTTGACATCCTCACCGCGAACTGCCGCATGCCCGATTTCCTGACGGGTGATCTGTGGGCTGGCGTGGCTTCGGTCCGGGTCGGCGAGCGCCGTGTCCTGGAGATTGTGGACAAGTACGGGAAGGACGTTTTCCTTCACGCTGTTGAAGAGTACCTGGACTATGGCGAGCAGGTCATTCTGGCTGCGCTGCAACGCCTGCCCAAAGGCACGTACTCCCTGGTCGAACCGCAAGATGTCGGACCAGACTACAAAGTCACTATCGAGATTACTGACGATGAGTTCGTCATTGATCTGCGGGATAATCCTGATCAGGACAAGGGCCCCTTCAACATGAGCCGGGACGAAGCGACGGTGGCGTGCCAGATCGCCTTCAAGGGCATCGTCTCGCCCGACAGGCTGAGCAACGGTGGCACCTTTCGCCCCTTGAAAGTCCTGACGCGCCACGGGAGCGTCTTTGATCCCATCCACCCGGCGGCTCAGGGCATCTACTATGAGATCACCATCCGGTTGCACGATCTGATCTGGCGCTGCCTGGCCCCTCACATGCCAGACCGGTTGCCCGCCGGCGGGTTCGCTTCCGTGTGCGGCACGCTTTTCGGCGGCATCCACCCCGATACTGGCCGGCCTTATGCGGTGATTGAGCCCGAGCTGGGCGGGTGGGGTGGATCGCCGACCTCCGACGGCAACCCCGGTCAGTTTTCCGCGCTGCACGGCGAAACCTACAATTGCCCGGCCGAGGTGGCCGAAGCGCGCTACGGTGTGACGGTGGACTATCTCAGCTTCCACGACGAGGATGGTGGCGCCGGCTTCCATCGGGGCGGCAAGGGTGTGCGGATCGACTATCGCATCCGGTCCGACAACGCCTGGCTGACGGTGGCCTACACCCGTGACAAGGTCCCGCCATGGCCCCTGAAGGGCGGCCAACCGGGTTCCCCCAACCACGTGCTGATCAGGCGAGCCAGCGGTGAGACGGAGCGCTACGCGGTGGTCAGCGGCCTGACCTTAAACACGGATGACGTCATCCAGGTCATGACGGGCACGGGCGCCGGCTGGGGCGACCCGATGGAGCGCCCCCTGGAGCTGGTGAAACAGGACCTGAAGAACGGCTATATCACGCTGGAGCAGGCGAACCGGTACTATGGATTGGATAAGCGAGAGAATTGA
>JBHHTZ010000921.1:0-1748 GCA_046753605.1 Anaerolineae bacterium | reverse complement strand
ACTCATGTCAAAGACCAGTCCGGGGTCGGCGGCCTGGGTCAGGTCGATCCGGCCACCACCCAGGTCGAAGGGATCGGCGGCCGTCTCGCCATCTTCCTTAACCACCTCTGTCAAACCGGTGGTCATGAGCGCCGACTGAATCTCGGCCGGCGACCAATCGGGGTGCACAGCTCTGAGCAGCGCGCCAGCGCCGGCCACGTGCGGGCTGGACATGGATGTACCCTGAATCGCCTGGAACAGCTCCCCCTGGGCGTCCCCAAGCTCGGTCGTGTGCTCGGGCGATGCGCCGGCCAGAATCTGTACACCAGGCGCGGTCACATCTGGCTTGATTACGGCGGGTACCGGGCCGTTGGGGCCACGTGAGCTGAACGAAGCCATCATGTCGGGGACGACACGCGGGTCTTCGGGCCCGTAGGTGGCTGTGCCTGGGGTGAAGCTGACCGTCACTCCGTCGGGATGCGCAGCGATGAAATCCTTGATCTGCTGGCCGACGTCATTCTCCACGTGGACGGCGGGAATGACGTAGTTGTCGGTGGCCAGGCCCTGCTGCGTCGGGTTGTAGAGAATGACACCCCCACCGCCGCCGGCCTTCACATACGCGCCGCGCAGGACGCGGGCGATCTGACCACGCTTGCAGAGTACGACATCGGTCGGCTGGAAGGTCCCCTCGGGGAAGGGATTCAGACACAGCCCTGAGTCGTCCCCTTCACTGTCAGCGATACCTTCAGCATCCACCAGGTTAAAGTCGGTGACGCCGTCAGTGACGGAGGCGCCAAAAAGCGTGATAGGCGCTGTGTCCGTTGCACTCAGGGTGATCTCGCTGATGAAGTGGCGGTTGCTGGTGCTGGCGCCCACGGCAGTGACCCACGGCGCGTTGGCCGGCGAGCCGATGGTGTCCGGATCAGGGCCGCTGTTGCCGGCCGAGGTGGCCACGAAGACACCCGCCTCCCGCGCAGCCAGGAAAGCCAGGGCATCTTCATCGTCCCAGGGATCGGAGGCGCCACCGCCGATGGAGTAGTTGATCACGTCGACACCGTCGGCAACGGCCTTGTCAATCGCAGCCAGCAGGTCCGACCCGACGCACCCCTGGGGCGCGCAGCCCCTGTACATTGCCACATGGGCACGCGGGGCGATACCAGAGACGGTGCCACGATCGACCCCCAGCAGAGTAGCTTGCACGTTCTCATTGCCGGCGGCCGTCGAGGCCGTGTGCGTGCCGTGGCCATCGTCGTCGCGGCCCGAGAAGAAGAGTCCATCAAACCCAACGGCCTCGTCGTAACCGTCCAGGAAATACTGGACACCGATGAGCTTGTTGTTGCAGGTGTAACCAGTACTGTCATCAGCCGGCGGTGTACACTCACCGCCCCAGTCCGCGGGCGGCGCAGGGTAAGTGCCGTCATCGGCGAAGGAGGGATGCTCGGGCCAGATGCCGGTGTCAACCACACCGACGATGACACCTTCACCCTTGGTTCCGACGTCTACGCCGGCGGCCGTCGCATCCCAAACCGCCGTCGCACCAATGAAGTCGGGCGTGGCGTCAGTCAGGATGTGTTTCAGTTCGTCGCGGTGTACAGAAACAACGCCCGGTATCTGGGCGACGCGCGCCGCTTCAGCCGGCGTCAGCACAACCGCGAGGCCATTGTAGGCGACCTTGTAGGTGTGCAGCACCTCAAGCGGATGGCCGACAACCTGCGTCAGTTGTGCGGTGAACTGGGCCTGCCGGTTCGTCAGATAGTCAAGATAGGCCC
>JBHHTZ010000920.1:0-1752 GCA_046753605.1 Anaerolineae bacterium | reverse complement strand
AACAGTAGCACCAGGTAGTCATCGCTGGCGGTGCGTGTTCGCGCGGCGAGTTGCTTCCCATAGCGGAGCAGAATCTTGCCAGCCAGCCGGCCCCCAATGCCGGCGGCTATGGCAATCAGGAATACAGATGCCAGTTTACTCAGATTGATGGTCAAGTTATCCATTGTGAGCAGTTTTCCCAAGTGCTGATTATACTGAAGCCTGCCAGCAACACAAAATGCCGGAGACATGACATCTCCGGCGTTTGACACCCCGATTCAGGGGATTGCGATCGAAGCGCTAGCGCAGGGCTAGCAGTTGCCCAACCCCCATCAGACCCTGGGCCGCGTTGTTTGCCAGTTCTATGAAGGGTTCGGGATAGAGGCCGATTACCAGGGTCATGACCAGAGAGACCACCAGAGCGGCCTGCAGCCACGCTCCCACACGCACGGGTTCAGCCTCTGTCTCGCCCAGGAAGAACATCTCTTTCACCACGCCGAAGTAGTACACGACGGAGATTACGCCGTTCACGACCCCGATTGCGGCCAGGCCGTACAGCCTGGCGTCAACGGCGGACAGGAACACTGAGAACTTCCCGATGAAGCCACCGGTCGGCGGAATGCCTACCAGACTCAGGAAGAAAACGAACATGGATACGGCCATTAGCGGATGCCGGCGGATCAGCCCACGGTAGGCAGTGATGGCTGACGAGCCTTCGGCGTTGTCGATGGCGATGACGATGGCGAAAGCTCCCATGTTCGTGAACACGTAGGCAAACACATACAGCAGCGTGCTCGCCACCGCGTCGATACCGGTTTCGCCGGCCGCCGAGAGGCTGGCGATTCCAATAAGCATAAAGCCGGCCTGGGCGATGCTCGAATATGCCAGAAGCCGCTTGATGTCCTTTTGAACGATAGCAACAATGTTCCCCAGGGTCATGGTGATAATCGCAACGCCGATTAAGACGCCGGTCCACTCCACGTCGGCGTATGGGAGCGCCGTTAGAAAGACCCGAACCAGCATGGCGAAGCCGACCGCCTTCGGGCCGATGGAAAGGAACGCTGTGACGGGCGTCGGTGCGCCCTCGTACGCATCGGGTGACCACTGGTGGAAAGGCACCAGCGCAATTTTGAAGGCAAATCCCGTGAAGAGAAGCATCGCCGCCGGCAAGGAGAAGGCTCGCAAGTTGCTGCCAAAGGCGGCATCGGGCGACTGCAGCACCTGTGCGATTGCAGCGAGATTCGTGTGACCGCTCAGGCCGTATAGCAGAGATGCGCCGTACACCATGGCCGCGGTCGTGATCGAGCCATAGAGAAAATACTTCACCGACGCCTCGCTGGACCGGATGTCCCCACGGAGCCAACCGGTGAGGATGTAGGAGGTGATACTCAAGAACTCGATGGACAGAATCACCATGATCAGGTCGCTGGACCCGGCCATGAGCGTCATAGACAGAATGGTGAAAAGGAGCAGGCTGTAGAACTCACCGCGGTAGGAGCTTCGTTGCCTCAGATAATCGACCGATCCCATGAGAATCAGGCCGCCGGTGATGATGGACACGATGCGAAAGAAAGTCGTAAACGGATCCACCACGAACATTCCCGAGAACAGAACCGCCGATTCTCCCCGAACCCACAGGGCTGCGATCAGGGACAGGCCGAGCCCGACCAGGGTTAAGGCAGCCTGCCCTCGCTCCTGGCGGCGGACGAGCATGTCGTAACTTAGGACGATTAGCCCAAAGAGCGTGAGTATCAGTTCTGGCGAGAACAGCCT
>JBHHTZ010000919.1:0-1755 GCA_046753605.1 Anaerolineae bacterium | reverse complement strand
CTGTCGGACTCAGTACCCTGATTATTTTCTCAAACTTCATAAGTCGTTACTACGAGCGTCTCAGACAAAGGGTTAGCGTCGTAACACCAGCAGCATCAACAGGAGGCCGACCACGACCGCCCACCCCAGTATCGATCCCAGTTCCAGGAAGGTCAACAGAATCGACACGGCGATCGCGGCTCGCAAGACTGTTGACGCCATTACATCATAAAGCCACTCGAGCGAAAGGAACCGCCACAGCGCATCGAGCCGGCCCTGGGTCTGCCATCGGTCGTGTACGCGGTCCAGGCTGTAGCCGGCCAGCGCAGGCACCACGATAAGAGCTACCACCTCAAGACTCAGGCGCGTGCTGGCCGCACGGATGAGAGGCGCCATGATGGCATAGGATCGCAGGTTCGTTATGACATCCAGAATGGGCGTGAGGAACAGCGGCTGGGCGCTCGCCAGCACCAGCGGCAGCCCAAGAACCGTCAGGCCGGCCACCGCGTGGCTGGAGATATGCCGCACAGGCCGGCCGCGTCTCGCACGATGCGCGGCCAGCAGTGCAGGGACCAACAGACCACTGGCAACCACGACCGGCAGAACGGCCGTCAGCTCGCCAACTTCGATGGCCCGGCGATACAATCCCCAGCGGGCCACGAAGCCGGGCGTCGGCGGCAGGCCCAGCAGTGATGCTGTGGCGAGAAACCCGAGGCCGCGTACCCAGCCTCTGGCCCAACGCCCCTCGACGCCCTCGGCAAGATAGAGACTCAGGCCAAACACGCCGCCGGCCAGCACCAGGTTCAACACTTCCAGCGCTGCGAACATCGATAGCTCAGGAACGGCGATCCCTTGTGTGACCACGACTACACCCAACTCGAAGCCCACGAGCCATGGAAAGAGAGAGCGTCTGGTGCGTGCCCCCCACGCCGCAATCGCACACATCAGCGCGGCGAACCCTCCCACAGCCACCAGGTATTCGATTTGCGACGGCAGCATATGGGTAGCTGTGAAGACACGGAACCACAAGTAGAGACCTGCCACTGCGCTGGCCAGCCGGCCCAACACCACTGGCGCCAGTGGCGCATCGGTCTCCCCAAAACTAGCGAGATGGAGTGGGTACAGGCCCATGCGGAGCGCGCCGATGGCAAAAAACACAGCGATCCATCGGAGCGACAGGCTTGCAAGGACCGTCTGGAGGCCGGCCGGCGCATGGACATCCGCCCGCATCGCCAGCAACACCAGAGCCGCAGCCGCCACCCCGCCGGCAGCCAGCCGAGACACCAGCAGCCGCGATTTCCCAGTCACCAGGCTGGCGCCAACCAAAGCCAACTCGCACACGATCCAACTCAGCAGCAGCATCAGCGGGTTTGCTGAGATCACGATGCCCAGACAGCCCCCCCAGAGCAAGATGGCCATCGCCCAGTTCCGCCCGCTTAACGTATCGCCAACGACGGTCGCAGCAACTGCCAGGAGAGTCAGCGCGAAGACGAACACCAGTGAAAGCTGGTCGACCAGAATCGCCGGCGGACCTCCGAGCACCTGAATCGGTGGCCAGGGAAGCGGTTGTGGCTGCGTGTGAACACGTTCCGGGAGCAATACGGCCGCCACAAACACAGTGCCGGCGATGAGAGCCGGCAGTGGGTCGCGACCCCTGTCGCGGTTGCCTTCGCCAAGCAATAACAGTGCGCCGGCCCCCAGCAGGGGCAGCGCGATAGGTGAAATCAGTACGATGTCAGGCATGGGGGCCATTCTAGCACAAAACGGCGTGAAACG
>JBHHTZ010000918.1:0-1755 GCA_046753605.1 Anaerolineae bacterium | reverse complement strand
CCGGCGCGGTGAGGGCGTCGCGTTGGGCAACCTGGGCAACGTGCTCCTCTATCTGGGGGCGTATGCGGAGGCGCAAACCTACTACACACAGGCTCTGTACATCCAGCGTGAGATCGGCGACCGGCAATACGAAGCGGTGTCGGTGGGCAATCTCGGTCTGTTGTACCACTACCTGGGGGATTACGAAACTGCCAGAGAACACAGCCAACAGGCGCTACAGATGACACAGGAAATCGGCGCACGCCGCGCAGAAGGGGCGATGTGGATGAAGCTGGGTCACGCCCAGGCCGGCCTGGGGCAGCTCGACGAAGCCGCCACGGCCTACCGGGGGGCTGTCGCCCTGCAGCGCGAGTTGGGCCGGCTAAACCAGGCGATGGAACCCCTGGCCGGCCTGGCGCGCGTCGCCCTGGCCCAGGGGGATATCCAGCAGGCCCAGGCGCACGTCCAGGAGATACTGAGCCACCTGGAGGCCGGCGGCACACTGGATGGCACCATCGATCCCTTCCAGGTGTATCTGACCTGCTACCGCGTCCTGCGCGCCGACGGGGACCCCCGCGCCCAGGAGGTCCTGACCACCGCCTACAACCTGTTGCAGGAACGCGCCGCGAAGATTGGCGATGAGGATCTGCGACGTTCGTTCCTGGAGAATGTGGCGTCGCATCGGGAAATCGTGCGAGAGGCTGCGAATGGTGGAGAGAACCGCGGATTAGCAGGAAGCCGCGGATAGCGCAGCCGGCCAACGCGAACCTCCGGGCAAACGCAAGCCCCAGGTGGTTTGCCGGCGGTGCCCGGTTGCCATATAGTTGCGACGTATCGTAGCCGTCCAGACCGTCTCTATGATGGGCGAAGGTCTCCTGACCGAGCCCGATTCGCCTCGGTCAGGAGACCTTCGGCGATCAAAGGGGGGCTACGAGTCACTACTACGAACCTTGCTTGTGGTGCGAAAAGTGGAGCGACCACAATATGTGGCACTGGAAAAACCGTCCATGTTGAGTACAATTAGACTTAGCGGATTGTGCCACCTCCGCGAACTGTGGAGGAAGAGGCTCACGTCGGGCAGGGCGTGGGCCTCTTTCCTGTTTCTCCCCCCGGAGTTCGTAACATTCAGCCACGCTCTCTCGTCTGTGAAAGTAGATAACACCACACCGCTCTCTGCCCCGATGCCTCCGAGGAGTAACCACATGAACAGAAGACCGAGAGTTGCAGCCCTTGCTGCGCTACTGGCCTTTGTACTGGGCGTGCCCGCCGCGTTCGCTGACGTGCCGAGACCGGAGTGCAATCAGAGCGATCCCGCGAGCCTGTGTCAGGGAAACATCGCCGTGCTCGTGTTTGTGGATCGTGTGGAGCAAAGTAGTGGTGGGTTCTTCAACAGCGGCGCCGACGCTCCCCTGCCGGGCGCGCGCATCACACTGGTAACGCCTGATGGCCGCTGGGTACAGGAGATCACCGGTGCCACCGGGCTTCTCAGCTTTCCAGGTCTGGAGTTCCTTCCGGGAGATGAGGCGTCAATTGAGGTTGAATACCCAGCCTGGTATCGTGATGCCGCGCTTGTTCCGTGTCCGAGCAGTCCTCCGCGCCGGCAAATCACGCGCGAGAGCTTCGGCGCCCTTGGCTCCTTGCAGGTCGTCTTCTGCGCCAGGCAGTATCTACCTCAGCCAACGGACTGACAAGACGCCTGATTACTTCCGCCGCTCCCGACGGATCGTCAGATCCGTCGGGGCGATGGTGACGCCTACAGATACTTGACATCGACAG
>JBHHTZ010000917.1:0-1757 GCA_046753605.1 Anaerolineae bacterium | reverse complement strand
GCTTCGCTGACAAACACCGTCCGCACCGGGCAGCCCATCCGCTGTGACTCCGGCTCGGAGGTATGGGAGGGCGAGTCGGCGCCAGAAGAGGGGGAATCCTGAGAGCAACGGGGTTCGGCAGACCAGGCATCGGCGAGTAGTCAGAGGAGACATGGGCACAGCAGCGCAGGCGACCGCATCACCCTGCAAGCGGGCAACTATCACGAACTTGCAACAGTCTCACTATCATGTTAAACTATCAAGTATGGCTGAAGCGCTGCGATTACCTGATGGGACACGAGCCGGCTTACTGCTCGATGAACAAGTCTCCACCACAACATCTCACAACGCCGAGCAGGATGGCGTGGAGCTGGCCCCAATGACTGATGACTGCCGGCAAAAACCTGCTCTGGCAGATTCGGTGCCACCCCTCGACAATGGCCCGGCGCCGGACCTGGCCGACAGTACCCGCGCGCGCCGGCAGATAAAGGAGCTCACAGCCAGACTGGAGCAGCGCGACCAGGAGTTGGCCGCGATGAAGCGCGACCTACAGCGGCTGAACACGCTGCTATCCCTGGTCGAGGCCATGAGCTCTGAACTGGATCTCAGTCCGCTGTTACAGAAGATGGTCATCAGCGCAGTGGAATTGCTGGGTGCAGAGCAAGGTGCGATTGGGTTGGTAGACGAAGAACGCAATGCCATTCGCCACCGGGCGCTCCACAACCTGCCGGAGGCACTTTTCGATATCGACTTCGCCGAGGGTGTCGGGATCAGCGGCCAGGCTTACGCCCTCAAGCGCCCCGTAATTGTGCGTGACTACGGCAACCAGGTTCAGATCCCGATAGACGATGGCGGGATGCGCCAGATCAAGGCCGCTCTCAGCGTGCCTATATGGTGGCATGGCCGGCTGATTGGCGTCTTCTCCATCGGTACCAGTGCCGGCAACCGCGTCTTTGATGGATACGACGTGGATGTGCTGTCACTTTTCGCCAAGCATGCGGCTATCGCGATCGAAAAGGCACGACTGTACGCCGAAGCTGACCGGCTGGCCCATCTCGAGGAGCGCAATCGTATTGCGCGGGAGCTACACGACTCGGTCACGCAATCGTTGTTCACCATCGTGCTGATGGCCGACGCCGTGCGCAACTTTCTGCGCACCGGCCAGGAGGACCCGGCCCCGACGGCCGAGCTGCTGTACCAAACCGCGCGGGACGCCCTCACCGAGATGCGCGCGCTGATCTACGAACTGCGCCCGGCCGCCCTGGAGGGCGAGGGGCTGATTACCGCGCTGCGCAAACTGGCGAGCGCCGTGCAGACCCGCCACGAACTCCCCGTTGAAGTTCGCCAGCAGGGCGTGCGTCGCCTCTCGCAGGAGCAGGAAGAGGCACTCTTCCGCATCGCCCAGGAAGCACTCTACAATGTGATCAAGCATGCTCAGGCCGGCCGTGCCGTGATTGAGTTACGCCTGACAGAGAAGGAGGCACAACTGACTGTGACGGATGACGGTGTCGGGTTCAATCCCCGGGTCCCGATGGCGAGCCTGTCCAGGCAAACGGCCAGAACCGGCCTGGGTCTCACCACCATGAGCGAGCGAGCTGAGCAGTTAAACGGCTGTCTGAACGTGCGCTCAGCACCTGATCGCGGCACGCAAGTTCGGGTGCGGGTACCACTTCTACGGGAGGAGAGGAATGAAGGCCATACGAGTCCTCATCGTGGATGATCACACGATGGTACGGGTGGGGCTGAGGCACTGCCTGGCAAGCTACAGTGGCGTAACA
>JBHHTZ010000916.1:0-1757 GCA_046753605.1 Anaerolineae bacterium | reverse complement strand
TGAGGGTGGGCCATTGAGTACGGGAAATGAGATAGCTTTCGGGGTCAGCGTAGCGACGACTGTCCTCCAACCAGATGTTCCCGGCACGCAGCGCGTTGCGTAGTTCCGAGAGCAGACACAGTTCGTAGTACCGACGATTGATCTGTCCCTCGTCGGCGGTGACATAGGGCGACCACTTGGCGGGCACAAAGACCGTACTGGCGTCTTCTGGCACATTCCGTCGGTTCTCCTGGTTTAGTTTCCGCAGTAGGGCGATGGCCTCGATCAACGGATCGTCCTCGCGATGCGAACGGAAACGACACGTATCCAGAAAAGCCGGGGCGAAGGACCGAACGTAGCTGTAGCGGCGGGCCAGGAAGTCGAAGTAGTTGTCATCGAGGGGGCGAACGAGCTGTTCACACTCCTCCACCGCCGTCTGCAGTTTGTCCTTCGATATCTGGCGGTAGATGGCAGCTCGCAGCCGGCCATCGGAGACCTTCGGATCCAGCACAATTTGACCCAGTTTTCGGAACAGATGGACTTTCTCGTTAGTTGCACGGGCGGCCGTGCGACGGAATTCATCCAGGTCTCGCCTGGACCGGGCGTCAGTCTGGCCTAAACATTGGATATACAGGTCGACGACCTCGTCGGTGGTCTCTATCAGCATCTGCGAGAGAAAAGCCAACAGGATGGGATAGCGTCGTGTCTGGGGGGCACGTTGTAGCGCCTGATTGGTCGTCTTCTTGCCCAACTGCGCCAGGTGTTTGAGCCGGTTGGGGGTGATGTCAGACAGGTCCCACGCGTCAACGCCCAACTGACGTAAGTGGGCGAGCTTCTCAATGGTGGCCAGTATGGCGCGTGGTGAATAGGTCGTTGCACGCCGGCGCAGCCAGGTCAACGGTGTACCACCCTTGTCGGCATCGGGTTTCAGCAGCTCGTCCAGCGCCGTGCGCCGTTCGTCTGTCAACAGAGGTGCCATGCGCTGATAGGTTTCCTCTTGCGCCTGCCCCCGGGCGGCCACGACGAGCCGCTCCAGGGACGTCACCCCTGGCCGCACGATCTTGTCTACCAATAGTTTCTCTGCTGCCAGTTGAAGGAGGAGGGTCGGCCGGTCGTGTTCCAAGGCCCGACCGACCAACCAGGCTTGGAGTGCATTGAGATCATCGGAGGCGGCCGTACGAAAGTGGAGATGCGTCCTGATCTCACGCAGATGGTCGGTTCGTGCTTGGGCACGGGTGCCATAGGCCGCCAACGCATCCGGAGCTAAGTCGAGTTGGCTGGCCAGGTAATCCACGACGGCCGTTGGTGTGGTGGTGAGATCGTCCGGACAGAACCCCAGGTAGCGTAACGCACCCAGTTGCAACGCGAAGCCGAGCTGGTTGTGACCGCCGCCCACAACCTCCTCCTCTACCACGAACTCGCCCGCATCCTTGATGCCTTCACCAACTCACTAACCATCCAGCCATCCAGCCATCCTCCTGAAAGGCGCTGCCCTGGCCAACACCCTCTACCCCACCCCCGCCCTCCGCCCTCTGAGCGACATCGATCTCCTGATACCGCGCCAGCACCTGGAGCCGGCGGTGCAGGCCGTGAAGTCCCTGGGCTACCGCCAGCCCTACCCCGAAATGACCGCCGTCAACCTCCCCATCTACCGAAAACTCACCCGAATCCTCAACGCAATCCGCAATCCGCAATCTGAAATCTCCAGTCTGAAATCTGAAATCCGTGTGGCGAATGGTGCGGAGGAGCTAGGGAGCAGAGGTGCAGGGGTGCAGGGG
>JBHHTZ010000915.1:0-1759 GCA_046753605.1 Anaerolineae bacterium | reverse complement strand
CTGCGGTTCACGTTACCAGGACAATCGCACCCACCAGCAGGCCCAGGCTCAACGTTCCCAGCACGAACAGGATGCCGGCCACCTGCAGCCAGCGCTTCTTGAAGCTGATGATTTCCTCGATCACGTTTCGCATCTCGGTGAGGTTGTGGCGATAGCGCCGGTACTCACGCGGCTGGACGGCAAGCACGCCCATCAACATCGCGGCCAGGTAAAAGGCCAGCGTCACCACGGTCAGCACTCGGGCGGGGTCATTGCCCTGGAGGAAGGGGGGCGGAAACGTGTCTCCCAGGGCCATCACCGCGAAGAACACGCCCAACAGCGCAGCGCACAGTTCTACGATGCGCTTGCCGGCCTGGTCCAGAAAATCGACCTGCTGCTTCTCCATTTCGTCGAACAGGGCGACCAGGCGTTTCTGCTCGTCGGTGAGGGGTACGCCCTCCAGGATGGGCGGCTGGTCTGGTGGGGAGTCTGATCGAACCGCGCTCATTTGTAGCCCTCACAATCGACCTGCACGACAATCTCGTGCTGGCAATCCGCCTCACCACACTTGAGGTAAAGCTCGTCCAGCTCTTTGTCCGCTTTCCGGACGACTTTGCGAATCAATGTGCCGGTGTCGGGGCAGACCTTGCGCTTGTCGAAGTAGGTGACGTGGCCGGCGGCGCAACGCACGCCGAAGATGTGGCCGGCGTTGTCAGCAGTTTGAATTTGGGTCATGGTTTCTCCTCCAGGGCAACACTACATCGGATGAGGCAACACTACATCGGATTGGGAATACAACGGATTTTCCTATGCAGTCCGTTCCTTTCCCAATCCGTTGTAGTGTTGCCAACGTCCTATTTGACCCGCACCGGGGTCACTGCCAGTCTGGTACCGTGGAAATTCGCCAGGAGACCGAGCTCCAGGTCCAAACGACGCAAGCGTGCCTTCAGTTGTTCGGCCAGGACATTATCGGTCCTGCGCAGTGCGAAAGTTGCCAGCAGCACCTTGCCTTCCACCAGGATCAGCCGAACGTCCTGATGGCCCAGAATCTCGCCCTCGTACACGACAGGCAACTGCTTGATGTACCTGTAGTTCAATTCACTTCGGCGTAGCTCAATCATTGTCGCTCGCCGGTAAACCTGGTGCAGGAAGCCCGGTCCCAGGGTGAAATGGACGCGGTGACAGGCACGTTGGATGGCATTGACCAGCTCAGGGTAGAGCAGCCCCTGGCCAAAGGGCTGTGGCTGCCAGACGAATTCCGGTTGCTTATCCCGAAGGAAGTTGGGTAGCCGCTCAGCTTCCAGGGAAGGCCCACCGTAATTCACGACCATGGCCAGGTCCGCGTCGGTGACCTTAAGATAGGAGATGGCCTGTCCTTTGTGCAGAGGCTCAATGGCCGGCGCCACCTTGAGCTCGAGCAACAGCTTCCCACTCTCGATCCACACGTCCACATCGTACAGGCCAACACGCTCATCCCCGTAAAAAACCTCGAAGCGTTTCTCTGGCACACAGGCGATCCCACGTTTCTTCAGACCCAGGACGATAGCATCCCGGTAGTAGTCCTCTTTGAGCATCGGACCAAGCGTGTTGTACACGTCAAACAACACCCCGCGTACCTGATAAGTAAGTTCCTCGTGTAGCAACCTAGACATACGCCCCCCACCTCCGCTGCGATACTACAGCGGATGGAGAATAGAACGGATCTTATGCGCGCTATCTGTTCCATCTCAATCCGCTGTAGTGTTTCCTCAATCCGCCGTAGTGTCCACCTCCACCGGCG
>JBHHTZ010000914.1:0-1760 GCA_046753605.1 Anaerolineae bacterium | reverse complement strand
GCCTGGAAGTTGTTCAGGAAGGCATCGACCATGTTGTGGCCGGCAGCGTAGTCCGGCGCACTCACAAATACCTTCTGGGCCACGTTCTCATACGCCCATCCACCCAGCGGCCAGTTGGGCTGCCAGTTGGTGAACGAAGCGCGGAAGATGTACGGGCTTCGCTTGGCGCGCGTGATCACGTTGGAGCCGGCGTTGGCGATGATGAGGATCTTCTTGTTGTCGTGGAAGTAGTCCCGCACGGCATTTGCAACGCCCGAGCTGACGAGCCCCGCGACCAGATCAACGTTATCCTGTTCCACCAGCTTGCGCGCCTTCTGCAAACCGATGTCAGGCTTCATCTCCGAGTTCTCGGTGATGAGCTCAATCTTTCGGCCGCCGGCCTCGTTGCCGACGCTCTCGAGGTACATCTTCATCGCCTCGGTGATGCTCTCCCCCAACACCGCGTAGATGTCGGAGTAAGGAAGAAGCACACCGACCTTGAGGGGTCCGCTGACTGCCGGCTGGCCACCCAGGGAGCCGCAGGCCGACAGGAGAGGGCCGGCCGCGGCCGTGCCGGCCAATACACCCACAGTCTTCAGGAAATCCCGACGGGTCATACCGCTGGACAACTTGGTCTCTGACATTTCTCCTCCTTCCGAGTATTTGCTCCACAATCTCTCAAATCCCCGCATACCGACTTCAGAGATGATTCATCCTCACCTGATTGTTTCGCTGACATCCCTCCCTTCGCTGTCATTTGAGACCGATATGTCACTTTCCGTACGACCGTATAATAAACGAATTATACCTGTCGCTAAGTGGAGACACTACGCTCGATTGGGTAGTATTCGACGCCGCACAGGCTACCCGATAGAGTGGCAAGATATTGTGCTGTACTGCTCGAAAGCACTCAATGTAAGGAGCCAACGCTGGGGATCAACGGGTGATAGGGTTGGTTCGCCCCCCTCACATCGAGCATCTGTGGAAGCTAGTGGATTTTACCTCAGTCTGTGGTTGCTGTCAACCGCCGGTGGTGACCGCACAAGTTTTCTTCGGTATCAACCTGAATCCCCTTCGGGTTAAGGCGGGAGTACCGTACCAAAGTTTACAGAGAGAATCCACAGTGCGGGTGTATAATGACCGAGGTGCAGATTCGGACGGAGGAATGACCATGTCAACACGTGGAAGAGATAGCAAGAAACCAGCCAGGGCATTCGAGCACGATATGGCCCACCTCATCTTCTTCATCGCCCGTGTAGTGGGGATCGTGGGGATCCTAGGTGGCGTTCTGCTCTCAGGATGCTCTGCCCTACCGAAATCAGAGCCCCGTCGGGCACAGCCGGCCCCCGCTGAGACAGCTTCGCCCGCGGTCTCCGAACCGGCGGTCACCAAGCAGGAGCCGCCGGCCGTCGAAGCCGCCGCTCCGCAACCACAACCTGATCCAGCTCGTGGCCGCAAACTCTTTGCCGCGCTAGGCTGCACCGACTGCCACGGCCACCACGCCGAGGGTATGGGTGGTGAGCACGCCGACGACGACATGACCGTGCCGACGTTGGCCCAGACTCGCTTGCCTCTGCAACCCGTGATTGCACAGGTTCGTCATCCTCACGAATACATGCGGTCATACGGCGTCGCAGACGTGAGCGATGCGGACCTGGCCGCGATTTACGCCTATTTGCAGACTCTGCCGACGCCGGCTAATGTCGTCCCGTCGGTCTTGAGCCAGATTCCGTCAGCCCCCACCGGGACCATCCGTGGTGTGGTGTACTACGCCGGCACCC
>JBHHTZ010000913.1:0-1765 GCA_046753605.1 Anaerolineae bacterium | reverse complement strand
AAGGTGAAGGTGATCGACGCACTCGACCTTCTTTCGGAACAGAAAGACGGGGCGATTGAGTGCGCTCCCCTTGACTGGTGTAGTGTTTCAGAGCAAGTGAGACGGTCGGCGGTTCTGGTATAGTTACGGTTAGGGGAGGCCCTTGAGGGGGGAACCAGCGTTCCCAGTTTCCCCCCTCAAACTCCCCCCTCCTTCCTTCTTTCCCCTCCGGAGAGAGGGCTTGGGACACGTTGTCGGGCTGGAGGAACGGTTATGAGCAATCAGAAGCGTGGCCGGAAGAAGTGGAGCCCGGCCAAGAAGCTGCAAATCGTGTTGGAGGCTCTGCAGTCGGACGGCAAGTTATCCGAGATTTGCCGCCGCGAAGGCCTATCGCCCACCCAGGTCTACCAGTGGCGCAAGCAACTGCTGGCTTCGGCTGATGCGGTGTTTTCGCCCAAGCGGAAGAACGGCTCGGACCCCAAGATCGAGAAGCTCGAAGGCCAGAACCAGCGGATGAAGAATGTCATCGCTGAAATCACGGCTGAGAACCTGGATCTAAAAAAAACGCTCTCGGATTGAGCGATCACCCGCAACTCCCGCCGGAGTTGCAGAGCGAAGTCATGACTTTGGTCACCCAAACCCGACAACGCAGCGATTGGCCGGTGCGACGGACGCTGCAGGCTTTGGAGATCCCTCTGTCCAGCTACTACCGCTGGCGCAGGGCCGAGGCCTGGCAGAATCCGCGTTCGCGCTCCCCGGCCGGCTCGATGTACGAACTGCTGGACTCGGAGCGCCGAGCCATCCTCGATTACGCGCTGAAGCATCCGGAGGTCCGCCACCGCGAATTGGCCTGGAGGATGCTGGACGAAGGGGTTTGCAGCGTTTCAGCCTCCAGCGTCTATCGCGTATTGCGTGAGGCGAACTTGGTCTGTCGCTGGAAACCCAAGGCAAGAGTCAAGGGCGAAGGTCGGGACGACAAAGCCACCCGCCCCGACCAACAATGGCAAACCGACATCAAGTACATCCGGGTCAGCCAACGGAACTATTACTTGCTGAGTTTCATGGACGTGTACTCGCGCTACATCGCGCATCATGAGTTGTTGACCTGCATGGACGGGCTGAGCGTTTCGACCGAGGCCGCCGCAGCCCTCGAGACGCTCGACGGCTCAGCCAGGCCCGACATTCAGAGCGACCACGGCTCGGGCTTTATCGCACGTGAGTTTGCCGAAACGCTGCGGGAATCGGGCGTGACCCATAAGAAGATCAGGCCCCACACCCCGACCGACAACGCGGAGATCGAACGCTATCACCGAACCATCGGCGAGCAGATCGATCAATACGACTTGGAGAACGCCACCCACGCCAAGGCGGTCATCGCCCAGGTCATTGACAATTACAACCACGTCCGGCTGCACTCGTCGTTGTCTTTCCTGCGGCCCGTGGATTACTATCGTGGAGATCCCGAGGCGCTGCTGGCCCAGCGTCGCCGGAAATTGAGAACGGCCAGAGAGCTGCGAAAGCAGGAGAACATCAAGCTACGGCAACGCCTCCTACCATGGACGGAGGACAAAAACGTCACTTATCCGGAGAGGCAAACAGTCTCACTTTGATTGAAACAAATCAGAGCCTGACCCGCTGCCCGCGGTGTGAGGGGCAGGGTCACGGACCGACGCGCCTGCAGGGTGTCAACAATCAGCGTAGAATGTTAGACGGGCATTATTGAAAAGCCCCACTTTCCTTGGTTTGGGAGTTGATCGGTGAGCAAGAAGCTGAAGATGATGCTTGG
>JBHHTZ010000912.1:0-1766 GCA_046753605.1 Anaerolineae bacterium | reverse complement strand
CCGATACCGATCTTGTTATACAATGTGCCGATCTTCACTCACTTGAACATGGCGGTGGAGACTGTGGCGCGACTGGCGGAACATCCTAACATCATCGGCATGAAGGACAGCTCCGGCAATGTGGATCAACTTACCCAGATCGTCCACAGCACGCCGGCGGACTTCATTCTGCTTTCGGGGGCAGCCGGCGTCGTCCACCCGGCCCTCACCATCGGGGCCGACGGTGCGATTCTGGCCGTCAGCAACGTGGTGCCAGAACTGTGTGTGGAAATCGAAGACCTGGTGCAGGAGAACGATCACACCACGGCACGCCGCCGGCAGGCTGTGCTGGGCGCGGTTAATCGGGCCATTAGCCGGTACGGGATTGGCGGCTACAAGTTCGGCATGGATCTGCGCGGTTATCGGGGTGGCCTGCCACGTCCTCCGCTGCTGCCGCCAGATGAGGCGGGCCGGCAGGCAATTCGAGCGGCGCTAACTAAAGCTGGCGTGCTGTAGCCGACTCCCATGTCCGCCGAATCGACAGTTAAGCCGTTTATCGGACTGAGCGTGGGTGTGGTGGCCGTGTCCTTCGCGGCCATCTTCATCCGTTGGGCGGATGCG
Source organism: Anaerolineae bacterium (assembly GCA_046753605.1). GTDB lineage: Bacteria > Chloroflexota > Anaerolineae > Epilineales > JAANWY01 > JBHHTZ01. Next base: position 1,166 of record JBHHTZ010000912.1, on the reverse strand, counting down.
CCGGCCCTGGCCGTGGCCGCCTATCGACTCACCATCGCTACGCTAATCCTGTCGCCCATCGTCTGGTTCACCGCGCGGGATGAACTGCGGGCGCTCACCCGGCGTGACGTGCAGTTGGCGCTCCTGTCCGGGGCATTTCTGGGGCTGCACTTCGCCTTCTGGATTTCCTCGCTGGATCACACTTCGGTCGCGTCATCCGTGGTGTTCGTCTCCACCAGCCCGCTGTGGGTTGGCCTGGCGGCCCATTTCTTCACCGACGAGCGGCTGACGAGTCGCATGACAGTGGGAATTGTCGTTGCCACTTTGGGCGGTATCGTCGTTGGCTACGGCGACATGGGCCTCGGACCGTCGGAGTTGTGGGGCGATCTGTTGTCGGTTCTGGGGGCGGTGGCGGTGGCCGGCTACCTGCTCATCGGTCGGGATTTGCGCCCAAAGGTCTCGCTTATCACCTACATCTTCCTGACCTACGGTGCGGCCGCGGTCGAGTTGCTCGTCATCGCTGTCCTGACTCGCCAGCCCTTCAGCGGCTACACGCCCAACACGTACTTGATGTTCCTGCTTTTGGCAGTGGCGCCCCAACTGCTGGGCCACTCGTCGTTCAACTGGGCGCTGCGCTACCTGACGGCGACTTATGTGGCAGTGACGGTGATGGGGGAGCCGGTGGGGTCTACGCTGCTGGCCTGGCTGCTGCTGAATGAACCGCCGACAGCGTTCAAGGTGGCCGGCGGCGCGCTGATCCTGGCCGGCATCTGGGCCTCGTCCCGGGGCTCAGCCCGAGGGGCATCGACGCGGGGAGAGCAGGAGATCGTAACGGAACTTGCGGCGCCGGAGTTATGATGGGTGGCTGGATGGTTAGATGGCTGGATGGCTGGATGGCTAGATGAAGCGACTGATTCTGGTTCGGCACGGAGAAACTGAGTGGAACCGGACTGGCCGCTACCAGGGGTTTGCGCGAACTTCGCTGAACGAGCGTGGTCACTGGCAGGCCGAGCAGGTGGCGCGCCGGCTGGCAGGTTGGGAGATCGACGCGATCTACGCCAGCGACTTGCCGCGAGCGTACCAGACGGCCGAACCGATTGCACGCCGGCTGGATCTGCCCATCAGCATGACGGTTGCGCTGCGCGAGGTTGACGTCGGCGAGTGGGAGGGACTGACCGTGCCCGAGA
>JBHHTZ010000911.1:0-1775 GCA_046753605.1 Anaerolineae bacterium | reverse complement strand
GGGTTCGCAGCGCAATCTCCAATCTCCAATCTCCAATCTCCAGTCCTGATCGCCGAAGGTCTCCTGACCGAGGCGCCACGGGCTCGGTCAGGAGACCTTCGCCCATCGCGAGAGTTACTGATCACTGATCACTGATTACTGGTCACTGATATTCGTAGTTCATTGCTGTGCCCCTCGTTGCCGGCGCTGTCGTAGGCGATGGCCTGTAGGACGTGCTCGCCGGCGTTTCCCGCCACCAGCCGCCACGTGATGGCAAAGGGTGACCTGCGGCTGATGCCAATGGGCTGGCCGTCGACGAAGAACTCGACGCGGTCGATGGCGTAGTTGTCCTCTGCGCCGGCTTCGATGGTGATCGAGCCGTCGTCGAGGCGGAACTGCGCGTCATCTGATGGGTAGATCAGCGACACTGTTGGGGGGCGGTTGTCAACGATCACGGGGATTGTGTCACGCCGCTGGTCCCCGGCGGCATCGACCACGGTCAGGCGCAGGGTGAACAGACCCTGGAAGTAGCCGGCCTGCCACACGCCCAGCACGCCTCCGTCCACCGGCTCCGCGCGGTCCGGGCCGACGTAGCTCCAGGCCGGCGGGTCGGGACCTTCGCCGTAGCGGAGTTCGTAGTGGCTGAAGTTTGGCAGCGTTGCTCGCCCCTCGATGGTGACGTCGCCGCGCACGTAGGCGTACGGCTGCGGTGAAGTGATCCCGACGTCGCCGGCGTTGGGCGCAGGGCCATAGGTCGTGTCGTACTCCGTCGGCGGTTGGGGGATGTGGTTGGCGCGCACCCAATCGATGGCCTCCGGCGGGTAGACCTCGTACACGTGCTCTTCGATCTGGTCGGGGGGGCAGTAGACCGTAGCCAGCTTGCCCGATGGCCGGCAGATGCGCACCAACTGGTGCATGTCGTCGTATCGCTTCGGCTCCGTGCCGGCGATGAACAGCTCGGTCCGCGTCCGGGGGCAGTGCTGGGTCGGCAGGAGGCCGGACAGGGCGCACACTTCGGCGCGGACGAGACCGGCCGGCTCCTCGAATTTGAGAATGGGCGCGTGGGCCAGGGCGCGCTCCATGAGGTCGTGCCAGATGGGCGCTGCTCCTTTGGAACCGGGCACGTGATCCATGGGCGTGTTATCGGTGTTGCCCACCCACACGCCCACCGCCAGTTGCGGCGTATAGCCAATGGTCCAGGCATCGCGCCAGTCGTTGGTGGTGCCTGTCTTCACGGCCGCTGGCCGGCTCAGTTCCAGCACGTTGTTGGCGCCGAAGGCCGGCCGCCGCGCCGCGTCGTCGGACAGGATGTCGGTGATGAGGTAGGCGACGCGCTCGTCGATCACCTGCTCGGTGGCCGGCTGGTAGTCGTCTAGCACGTTGCCGTGGCTGTCTTCAACCCGCAGGATAGCGACAGGGTCGAGAGTACGGTAGCCGGGCTTGCGCTCGTCGATGGGGATGGGCCCTTCGGCAGAGCTCAGGACGAGCCGGCCCGCTATACGTCCGTTGTTAGCGAACACGCTGTAGGCATAGGTCATGTCCAGCAGCCGCACCTCACCGCCGCCCAGGGTCAGGGACAGGCCATAATCGTCGCGGTTTAGCGTGTTGATCCCCATCCGATGAGCAGTCTTGAGAACTTCGGCTATCCCCACCTGGTTCAGCAGCCTGACAGCCGGAATGTTGTACGAGTTGGCCAGGGCCGCGCGCAGCAGGACCGGGCCGTGCTCCTTTTGATCGTAGTTCTCCGGCACGTAGGGCGGGTGGGGCTGATCGGGGAAGGCGGTGCGGATGTCCCA
>JBHHTZ010000910.1:0-1776 GCA_046753605.1 Anaerolineae bacterium | reverse complement strand
TCAATCAAGGTAGACGTTGGCGGCTGAGTACAGCGAGTATTGCGTACTGCGTATTGCGTAAGGTCAACGCAATACGCAGTACGCAGTACCCACGACTTTTGAGGCGCTGCCCATGGCTGATACCACATCTTCCACACACACCCGCATCGACCACGCCGAAATGCGCGGCATCGTGAAGCGGTTTCCAGGGGTGCTGGCAAATGACCGTGTAGACTTCGATGTGCGGGCCGGCGAGGTTCACGCGCTGCTGGGCGAGAACGGGGCCGGCAAGAGCACGCTGATGAAGATCCTCTACGGCCTGTACCAGCCGGACGAGGGGCAGATCCTCATCAACGGCGAGCCTGTTCGGCTTGCGTCGCCGGCGGACGCCATCCGCGTGGGCATTGGCATGATCCACCAGCACTTTATGCTGGTCCCATCGCTGACCGTGGCGGAGAACGTGGCCCTGGGGCTGCCCTCCTCGCGCGGACCGCTGACGGACCTGGAGCGAGTCGCGGCGCGAACCCACGAGCTGACCGAGGTCTACGGTCTCCACGTGGACCCGGCGGCCCCGGTGTGGCAACTCTCGGTCGGCGAGCAGCAGCGCGTCGAGATCGTGAAGGCGCTCTACCGGGGCGCATCACTGCTCATCCTGGACGAGCCGACCGCCGTGCTGACACCCCAGGAAGTGGACGAGTTGTTCGTCACCCTGCGCCGCATGGCCGGCGACGGGCACGCGCTAATCTTCATCACCCACAAGCTGCGCGAAGTTTTCGCCATCAGCGATCGCGTGACCGTTCTGCGCGACGGGCGCGTGGTGGGCCGCGTGGAGACAGGCGACACCAACCGCAGCGAGTTGGCGCAGATGATGGTGGGACGCGAGATTGTTGAGCGTTGGGAGAAACCGCCGGCCCGGCCGGGTCCCGTCGTGCTGGAGGCCGGCGACCTGCACTGTGACAGCGACAAGGGCACGCCGGCCCTCAAGGGGGTCTCGCTCCAGGTGCGGGCCGGCGAGATTCTGGGCATCGCCGGCGTGTCGGGCAACGGACAGCGGGAACTGGCCGAGGTGATCGCCGGCCTGCGCGAAGCCACCGCCGGCCACGTCCGGTTGGACGGCCAGGAACTGACGAACCAGCCGCCCGACAGGGTCATCGCCGCCGGCCTGGCCTTCATCCCCGAAGAACGGCTCACCGTGGGCATCATTAAAGACTTCACCGTCGCCGAGAACGCCATCCTGGAGACCCACGCCTCACCCGAACTAACCAACGGGCCGTTTCTGGACCTGGAAGCGATCCGCCAGCACACGGCGCGGTTGATCCGCGACTACGACGTGCGCACACCCAACCAGGAGACGCCGGCCAAGAGCCTGTCGGGCGGCAACATCCAGAAGCTAATCCTGGCGCGGGAGCTATCGCGGGAGCCCCGGGTGTTGGTGGCAGCACAACCGACGCGCGGCGTGGACATCGGCGCAACGGAGTACATCCACCGCCGGCTCATCGAGCAGCGCAGCGCGGGCACCGCCATCCTGCTCATCTCCGAGGACCTGGACGAGATCCAGTCCCTCAGCGACCGCATCGCCGTCATGTACGAGGGCGAGATTGTGGGGCAGATGCCGGCGGACGAGGCGGATGTGGAGGAGCTGGGGTTGATGATGGCGGGCGTTATCGGCAGTTAAAACTACACCAACCATCGCGAAGTCCTGAGCTTGTCGAAGGGTTGCCGCGATTTCAATCGCCAGGCTGAGTACCTACATTGAAATGGTGACAGAAGCCATGTCAACAACACCTCTCGCCCGCC
>JBHHTZ010000909.1:0-1785 GCA_046753605.1 Anaerolineae bacterium | reverse complement strand
CTGTCCCGGCTTTCGGCTTCAGACAGGCCTGCCTGTGCGTCGCACGCAGACAGGCGCTGCATGGCCGTCTGATAGTCGGCCCGCACATCCGGGTTGGCTCCATCGATGTAGATCTGCGTCGTCGTGAGTTGACTGTGCCCCAACCAATGACTCAGACTGGGCAACGGCATACGCGTTTCCGCCATGCGGCGGGCAAACGTGTGACGCAGGCGATGGCACGACACCTGATCCGGCGCCAGACCGGCCCGCTTAGCATAGTGCTTCACCCGGTCCTGGATGCCCCGCACGGTGAAGCCCTGCTTGCGGCGGGTGATGAACAGCGCATCATCCGCCACCGCCGGCCGTTCCGCCAGCCAGCTTTCCACCCGCGCCGCCGTCTCGGGCATCAGCCATACCCGGCGTTCCTTGTCGCCCTTGCCCCGCACGCGCAGCGCCGACAGCTCCCCCGGATGCACCGCCGGCTCGAAATCCTGGACCCGCAATGCCGCCACTTCGCCCACCCGCAGGCCGACGTCCAGCATCAAGGCCACCATGGCCTGATCCCGCACCGGACCCTGGCTGACGGCCTGCCAAAACTGGCGCGCCACGCCTTCCGACAGGTCCTGAGGCAGATGCCGGCCCTGGCTCACGCGGTGCCAACGCCATACCACCGGATTGGCCCAGTGGTCATCCTCGGCCTCGTCGGCCAGAAACTCGAAGAAGCTGCTCAGGCTAGCCAGCCGGCGATTGACCGTGGCGGCACTCAGACCTCGGGTCAGTTGCTCGGTGACGAAGTCGCTCACATCAGACCGGCTGATCTGCCGCGGCGCTTTGTCTACCATCGCTACGAATTGCTCCAAATCGTTTTGGTAGTGCACAGCGGTCGTGCTCGTCGGGTGGCGCTGCTGGATATGTTCGATGAAACGCTGCATAGCTTGTGCAAAGTCTTGGTTCATTGTTGGCCCTCCTGGTTTCAGTATACCACAGGTGATGGCCAACTGTATGTAAGTCGAAGGGCTTGTCGAGGGGCCTGTCGAAGGGGGACAGTAGCCGGCTCCCTGCCGATAGACCAGAACAACGAAGGATGGCGTTAGGAATTTGCGTAAAACCCTGGGCCAGCGTCCGATCCTCGAAAATCAGCGTCTTGTCCACGAGTCTCTCCCCTTGTCTCCCCCTGCTCCCTTGCTCCCCTGCTCAAAATGCCGGCCGGCTGCCCCAAACAAAAAACGGCCCACCCATAGGGTAGACCGTCTTACGTCTGGTGTGCTATAATGCTAAGTAGCACTCCGTCGGGGACCTATCCCGTCGGGGTGTTAGCAGCCGGCCGGCGTTGCTGGCGCCGGTCGGTTGCGCCCTGTTATTCTTCTTTTTTCCTTCGCGGACCTCCCGCGCCCTTCCGCTGCTCCATTCGTTCCTTGTAGCTCAGTAAATCGTCCTTGTCGATCTGCCAAACGATGACGACTTTTCTGCAGCGGATGCGCTTTTGCCGACACAGCCACCACAGGTACTCGTTGTCGTAACCTGTCAGGCTCGTAGCTTCCTCAACGGAGATCCACTCAGTCACGGGAACAGTATACCAGGTCTACTGAGATTTGTCAACTCCAACGGAGAAAGTGGACCAGCGCAGCGATTCTAATCTTGGCTTGATCGACGCGAGCGGAAAGTTCGTAGTAAGCCACGGAGCAGATCAGGACATGTCTTCCGGCGGACTCCTGGGCCCTCACAGAATTTGGCGCAGGAAGCCCACGGCTAGAAGCCGTGGGAGGATGTCAGACGCATCGACAAGGGCGAGCGGCTGACCCACGA
>JBHHTZ010000908.1:0-1787 GCA_046753605.1 Anaerolineae bacterium | reverse complement strand
CTTGCCGGGCGGCGTCTATCAGAATGTCGGTGTCAACGATGGTAAACGTGTTCACTAGCTACGCTCCCATTCCCGGCGGCGTAGGTCGCGTACCCAGGCAGTACTGTCCTGCATGTCCTCACGCTCGCGCCACATGCCTATGAACGGCTCATCAGCTAACAGGGTACGCTCGGTTCTCTTGATAGTCTGCCAGGTTGGGTAGCGCATTTTCAGAAAGGCCACGAAGTCAATGACCTGTCTCTGCACCTCCGGTGGCAAGGATGCAATTTCCTGAGCGATGCTTGCTGTTTTCATTCTTGACCTCACTTTTCCCTCTTTCACTCCACACTGCTCCCAGCACCACGAACCCGTGCCGCATAACAATTATTATACACTCAACCCCCGTTTTTGTCTAGCGCATGTCATAAAACACCCCCGCAGACTCGTCGAATCTGCAGGGGTATCAAACCTGAGGTTGCTTTTGGGTCTCTGCGGCGGGCTATTCTGTCGTTCACTACCGGACACTTTTAGTAAGAAAGAGGGAGTTCGAATTCCAAGGCCGCAAATGCGACGGGGATTGGCATGCCTTCATCCAAGAAATGGTCGAGCAAATCCAGACCGAGTCGGAAAAGGCTTAGATCACACCGGTCGGTACGATGGATCACACCAATCCAGCCTTCCAGATGGGCCAGGGCACCCAAGTAGACGATCCAAATATACGCCAGGCACGCCGCAATCATCAAGCGCGCCAGGCGCACGGGATCATCCAGGTGGCTTTTGTGCAAGTGAAACCCCCGGCTCTTCTGGTCCGAGAAGAAGGTCTCGATGCGGAAGCGTTTGGTGTACCAGTCACAGGCTTCCTCGGCCAACACCATATTGGTGATCAGGTAGATGGGCTCTTTACACCCCTCCCGCCACCAGGCGATGGCATGCACCGGCCCATACTTCTCGTGGGTGAAGGTCACCTTGGGCAAACTGAGCGGCGGATCCCCTGGCTCGATGCCCAGTTCCGCGAAGGTGAACTGCTCCCCATCCTCGAAGAGCACAGTGTTCTTGGCGGTGCGGCACACATATTCCCACCCCAAGCCATTCACCGTGGCTTGAAGGGCGATACCATCGAATTCCCCATCGCCCAGGAAGATGACTTGAGCACCTGGCGGGATCATGGGCTGGATCTGTTCGATCAAGGCCACGTGGAGATCTTCAGGCAAATGCCCTTTACTACCCTTGACTACTATCCAGGCAATGGGCAGCGCCCGTTTCTTGTAGACCACGCCCAGTACTAAGGCGATACATCCACGTCCGACGGCACTGCCATCCATCACCAACACCAGGGGACGATGGGACAAACTGACCAACAGAATTTCGGCGAAGGGTACAAAGTACATCTCGACATCGATTCGATCGTTCTTGACCCAGCGATGGAAGCGTTTGACGCGGCTCTCTTTCTTGGTGCCGTCGGGGACTTCCTTGGCAATAGCCGGGAAATTGGCACGTTTGCTCCCGACGATGCCACTGACGAGTGCAGCCAAGGTGTTCAAGTGCCGGGCCAAATTGCCTTTCGGCTCCTCCGAGTACATCTTTCCCAATGCATCTCGGATGGCGCGAAATCGACGCCGTTTGTCACTCATGATAGACTCCTCCCTCTCTGTTCTTCGGAATGGAGCCTATCATACCATGAAACTCAATCTATCTCAAAAAAGTGTCCGGTAGTGAAGGAAAATGTCATGAATGGATATATGGGCAAACTGCTGGTCGTTGACCTGACCAGTGGCAAGATCGAAGACCACCCCCTGAACGCAGACTAC
>JBHHTZ010000907.1:0-1799 GCA_046753605.1 Anaerolineae bacterium | reverse complement strand
GGGTGTGACCATATTTTGTGGCATCATGCTGCGGCGCGTGTCCACCAGGTGTCCCACTGGCCGGATTCTCGCAGGGCCACGAGGGTCATGACGGCCGCAGCGTTGGCGGGATTCCATTTCATCCCGGTCCGCTTGAGCCGTAGCGTGAGGTTTTTGCACATGGCTTCCGTGGGCCCCGATCCGATGTCCCAGCCGCTGGCCAGCGCCTTGGGGTAGTCCACCATCTCCCATCGCTCCGTAAGATAGTGGCGCAACAACTGCAAGGCCTTCTTCTTGCGAGCCGATCGCACCTTCTTACTCAGCGCCGTGATCGCGGCCAACACCCCGGCCGGACCCACATGCTTGATCTCGTGCAGTTGATCCTCAGCCCACTTACGAGCTTCGTCAGCCTCGCCCAGACAGCACTTGGCCGTATCCCAGATGTGCTCGCTGAGGTGATAAAAGTCCAGCAGCATCGCATCGATGTAAGGCAAGTGTTCCAGGATGCGGTTGCGAATCCAAGGCGCACCGTCAGTGATGGATACAAGCGTAGGCGATTTTTCCAGTGCCAATCCGGTGGCATGCCGCGCCAGAAGCCGACCGAAGCCCGCGTGATCCTTCTGGGTGGCAAAGGTAAAGGTGCGAGCCTTGGTTTGATCGTAGAAGATCCCGATCTTCATCTCTTTGAAGCTCTCGGTCGTGCCCGTGGTGGGTGAAGGAAGCGGTTTCGTGTTTCCGATCCCGGCCTGTTCACGGGCTTTGCGGCGTATTTCGTGCTCGCGACGTCGCTTCTGTTTCTCCGTCTCGGTGACCCCGCGAACCATGACCCCGTCCACGCCCACATATACCCGGTCCACCTCATCGCCCGACCAACCCGGGTCTACTGTCCCCAAGAGACGAGCTTCCTTGATACGTTGACCCTCCGCCTCCACAATCTGACGAAGCCGCTCCGAGGAAACCCGTATCCCCGCCACGGCATACAAATCTTCCGCCGCCTGCTTGAAATCCTGAACGACCCCCAACGTGCATAGGAGACTACAAGCCCCCCGCGTCACCGTGCGATTCTCAATGCCCACGCGTGTATCCACCGGGCATGACCCGCCCGTGGCGCGCGACCAGAAGTACCGACGCTGCAACCGGACCGTGCCGGTCGCCGTCAGCACGTTCAACGAGCGGTCACCCTTATTGCGAGCCGGGGGGAGGTCTTTGATCGCCGGGTTCGGAGGGGGAAAAAGCGGCCGCCTGGGCCGTCGGATCAGCATCTACCTTCGCTTGAACGGCCAGTTCCAGTCCCTCACGGGCCACGGTCAACGCTGCCTGTCGGAACGCCATCTCGCTGGCGTCGATCCAGTGACCATCCGGGGCGTCCTCCAATGCTTTTAGGGCTTTGGCAAACTCTTCTCGAAAACGATCTTCCATCTGATGCATCAACACGTCGTGGTCCATGGGTAGGCCTCCTCTGTGGGTGAATGATAACAACCTTCATTCCCCAAGATTGCCACAAAAGGCGCGCTGGCGCAATCAAGTGAGGCGCGATATTTTCCATCGCGCCATGAGGTATGGCCACACCCGCCGGAAACAAGCCTTTGGGCGTGACCACCTTCCGGATGATGATTGCGTCGCGCCCGGCTATGGGGCTCGCATTTCGGTAATGATTGGCCGGTATCCAAACTGAGGCTAAAGCCCCCGGTGTGATTCTGGTCGAAGGGACACTTCACCGGATAGAGCCGTGTCAATAAGTTCAAGGATGGCGTCACGATCCCGCGGCAGTCGGCCACCAATCGGCAAGTAATTGGATGCGTGGTTGGAACGGAATATCG
>JBHHTZ010000906.1:0-1800 GCA_046753605.1 Anaerolineae bacterium | reverse complement strand
ACGCCCGTCGCCAAATTCCTGGTATAGCCCCAGAGTGATATTGAAGACGCCGCCTCGCTTCCCCACATCCTCGCCGAGAACGATGACCCGCTCGTCCCGCGCCATCTCCTCGCGCAAGGCTTCGCGCAGCGCCTCGGCGACGGTTTTGCCGGCCACCTAGCGCTCCCCCTTGAAATAGACATGCTCCAGCGTCTCTTCGGGGGCCGGCTCGGGACTCTCCACCGCGAAGTCGATGGCGTCCTCGATCTCGTGCTGTACCGAGTGGTGGATCTCATCTTTGCCGGCGCTGTCCAGAAAACCCCGCTCCTCAAGATACACCTCAAACCTGGTAATTGGGTCTCTGGCCGGGCTCTCCCACTCTTCAACTTCTTCCGGCTCACGGTAGCGGTACGGCGGATCGGCGGTGAAATCTGGATCGGCGGCCGCGTGGGGGTGAAGGCGATAGGTCTTGGCTTCGATCAAGGTGGGACCGTCGCCTTGCCTGGCCCGTTCCGCCGCCGCGTGGGTGGCCTCGTAGACTGCCAGGACGTCGTTGCCGTCCACGACGACACCCGGAAAGCCATAGCCGGCGGCCCGGCTGGCAATGTCCTCCACCGCCATCTGCTTGTGCTGGGGAACCGATATGGCGTAGCGGTTGTTCTCGCAGAAGAAGATGACGGGGGCCTGGTGGATCGCCGCGAAGTTGAGGCCCTCGTGAAAATCGCCCTTGCTGGTTGCGCCATCGCCAAAATAGACGATGACGATGCGGTCCTCTTCCCTGAGCTTCAACCCCAGCGCCGTTCCCGCTGCCTGGGGAATCTGCGTGGCCACGACACTGGAGCTGGAGACGATGTTCAGCCGCCGGCAGCCGAAGTGGGCAGGGTGCTGCCGGCCTCTGGAGCTCGGGTCGGTTGCCTTGCGAAAGGCCTGGGCCATCAGGTCGCGGGCCGTCATGCCCCAGCTCAACACCACGCCGATGTCTCGATAGTACGAGTACACATAGTCCTCACCGCGCTGCAAAGCCCAGGCGCTCCCGATCTGAGCCGCTTCGTGACCGTTGGCAGAGACGCCGTACAGGATTCGGCCTTGTCTAGCGAGGGTGAAAAGCATGTCACCCAGCTCGCGAGCCAGGACCATCTGGTGGTACATGTCCAGCAAGTCTTGTTGCGTCAGGTTCATGGGGATTTCCGATGCGACAGGTTGACCTGAACGTCGAACCGGCAATGCGCATCGCCTTTGGCAGCGCAGCGGGTCTCGACGGCCTCGACTTCGGCGTCGAAGATGCCGGCCCCCAACCCGGCCATGACGCCCCGAATGAAGTGGCACACGCCGTGCTCCGCAGCGCCGTACGCCTCGGCGAAGGGGGAGTCCTGCACCTGGACGACCAGCCGGCCGGCCCCCGGGTCCAACTCCACCAGCTCGAAGTGCCCCCAGCCGATCTGGCCGCCCATGCGACACATGAACCCCACAATCTCCTCATCGCTGTAGCCGAAGACCTCCTTGTAGCGCCGCGAGGAGAGGGACCCGCCGGTGAAACCGCCGGCGAAGATCATCTCGCCGGCCCGCTCCCCCAGCTCCGCCTCCACCGCCTTCTGAAAATCCACCAGCGTCTCCGGCCGGATCAGCAGGTAGCGCACCTGGTTGAAAGTCAGCCGGCCAGCATCTGGGTCCCACTCGAGACCTTGCAGGATTTCGTTGTCCATGCTGCCTCCAATATCCACTCTAGAAAAGTTGGCTAGATGGCTGGGTGGAGACTACCTTGACATTGTTAGATTACGTCGCTGGCTGGCCCACACCCCCCAAGCCCCCCACAACCAAACC